>QMOC01000253.1 GCA_003648085.1 Chloroflexota bacterium | reverse complement strand
GTCCTATATGGTCGGTGCGCTGGCCCGGCTGAACAATAACTTCGACCAACTTCACCCCCGTGCTAAGGAAGCAGCGGCCAAACTGGGCTTGAAGCCCATCGTCACCAATCCTTTTCTCAACACTGCCGCGCAGGTGGTGGAGATGGTTCACTGTGTGGAGGACAGCATCCGCATCATAGATGAACTGTTGACGCGGGGCGTCGAACCGGAGGAGCCGTCGGTCGTGGACGTGAGGGCGGGGGAAGGGGTCGGTTCGTGTGAGGTGCCCCGGGGCACTCTGTTTCACCATTATACCATCGGCGACGACGGGCGCGTCACTCACGCCAACTGCGTCATCCCCACCAATCAGAACGTAGCCAACCTTAACGCCGATATGCGGGCGCTGGTGCCGCAGATTCTGGATCGGCCACAGGAAGAGATTCGGCTGACGCTGGAGATGCTGGTGCGGGCTTACGACCCGTGCATCTCCTGTTCGGCGCACTTTTTGACGGTGGAGTTTGTGTAGACCATGCTATATGACTGTGCAAGAAGAGAGGGATCGGTAATGAGCACCTTGCAGGAACGGTACGTGGTTGATGCTCAAGGCAGCAGGATGGCAGTGATCCTTTCGCTCGATCAATACGAGCGGTTGATGGAGGATCTTCACGATCTGGCATCGTGGCTGAACACCGAGAGGAAGAGCCCATCAGCCTTGAAGAGATGAAACGGCGCCTCAGGGAATGAGGATACTGGTGCTCGGCCTGGGTAACCCCCTGCGCGGCGACGATGGCGTCGGACCGCGAGTGGTGGAGGAACTGACCCGCCGCGGGTTGCCGGAAGGGGTGACGGCCCTCGATGGGGGGACCGGCGGGTTGGACCTGCTGCAAGTCCTGGAGGGATGGGAGCGGGTAGTGGTCGTAGACGCCGCCGATGTCGGGCGAGAGCCGGGCCAGTTCGTCCGCTTCACGCCAGACCAGGCCCGGCTGGTCGCAGCGGGGGATCGTTTCTCCCTCCATCACGCTGGCCTGAGCGAGGTGCTGACGCTGGCCGACGCGCTGGGCCGGGCGCTGCCAGAGATGGTGATCTTCGGCGTCCAGCCAGCCGGGATCGGTTGGAAAGAGGGGCTGAGCCCGGCTGTGGAAACCGCGCTCTCGGTTCTGACCGACGCAGTTCTCAGAGAGATAACAGAAGACGAAAGGGAAAAAGATCATGCCCAAGATTCTGGTGATTGAAGACGATCCCGATATGGTGATGGCGCTCCGTATTCCACTGGAGGCTAACGGTTATGAGGTGGTCTCTGCCTCCAGCGGTAAGGAGGGTTTGCAGAAGGTCAAGGAAGTCGAGCCTGACCTGATCATCCTTGACGTGATGATGGAGACGACGACGGCCGGTTTTCAGGTCTCACTCCAACTCCGTAACCCTGATCCTAGGTCGGAGTACGCCGCCTATCGGCACATCCCGATCCTGATTCTGACCGCCATTCACACTACCACTTCACTGCGCTTCGGCCCCGATGAGGCCTATCTGCCGGTGGACGACTTCGTGGATAAGCCGGTTGACCCCGACGTGCTGCTGGAAAAAGTGCGCACGCTGATCGAGCGGTCACAGAAAGCATCCTAACTCTCTCTCTTTTTCCTCTCCCCTTTCTCCCCACTGTGAGGGAGAGGGGCTGAAGATGGGAGAAGGGGGACAAAACCGGAGTACATGGTGGAATTGGAACAGATTCTAGCCCGCTTGGCCGAGGGGGCCAGACAGGTATTGCAGGCGGACGCCGCAATGGTCCGCCTGCTGGACGAAGAGGACGCACGCTTGACGGTTGGGGCAGTCTCCGGTCTGCCCGCTGCGTCCTGGCGGCAGGAGCCTATCGCGGTGGAGGATAGTTCTCTCGATGAGGAGGCGCTTGCCGGTCAGCCAATCATTATCGCTGACGCGGGTGCCGACTGTCGGGTCGTGGGCTTGCCAGAGGGTTATCGTTCTGTTCTATGTGTTCCGCTGATGCACGAGAACCACCCCGTCGGCACGCTGCACGTCTACGCAACCGCCCCCGCGCGCTTCGGCGAGGAGGATGTAGCCCTGCTGATGCCGTTAGCCAACCTGGGTGCGGCGGCTGTGGTGGCCACCCGTGCGCTGACGGCGCTGGAGGCTATGGAGGCCAGCAAGGCTCAGTTTATCCGCGTCGCAACCCACGAACTGCGCTCTCCCGTCACCGTCGCGCAGTCACTGGTACGGAGTGTGCTCAAGGGGTACGCCGGTGAATTGACCGAGAAGCAGACCGAGTTGCTGGGTCGCATCAGCCGCCGCCTCGATTTCCTGGAGAACTTGATCAACGATCTTTTGGCTCTGGCGGCGGGCAAGACCCCAGAATTGGCAAGGGAGGAGGGGCCAGTCGTACTTAACGCTTCCATTGGGCGGGTAATGTTGCTTTTGCAGCCCCGCGCCGAGGAGAAGGGCCTTGACGTGACCTTCCATCCCTCCCACGAGAGACTGCTTGTCTGGGGCACGGAGGACGGTATAGACCGTATCTTCGTCAACCTGGTGAGCAACGCGGTCAAATACACGCCCTCTGGCGGCAGTGTCACCATTTCGGTGCGACGGGTGGATGGGCAAGCACAGGTGGAAGTATCCGACACTGGTATTGGTATTCCGGAGGAGGCGCTGCCCCACCTGTTCGAGGAGTTCTACCGCGCTCCCAACGCCAAAGCGATGGAGGAGGTGGGGACGGGGCTGGGGCTGACTATCGTCAAAGACCTGGTGGAGCGGTATGGGGGATGTATCGAGGTGGAGAGCACGGTGGGGCAGGGCACCACGTTTACCGTGACCTTTCCGCTGGTTGATCTGTAATGAGTGATCGGGGTGCGCTCGTCGAGGAGTGGTATGATTTAGGGTTAGGGAGCGAGGAACGATGGATGAGAAGGTGCTGGAGTTCACACGACATCCTGACGGGAGGGTCGCGGCATGGCCGCATTAGCCGAGCCCCACTGGGAGGCTGTGCCACCGCCGCTGCCGGACTTGCTCAGGGGGCTGGGGCAGCAGCCGTTCATTGAGCGCTTCTACCTGGGCGGTGGTACGGCGTTGGCGCCGTGTGGTTCAGGCTCTGATACGGAGGGATGAACTTGAGTGAGTTAACCGAAGAGATACGCCACAAAGCCAGGGAACTTCTGGAGAGCGGCCAGGTGGACTGCGTCATCGGCTACGAAGCCAGTCCGCGAGGTGGTGCCCGCCCGGCCTTCATCTACGATCCCGCCGAGGCCGACCGGTTGATCTGGGATGCGACTTGTGTCCACAACCTGGTCACCTACCTCCACGATAAGAAGAAGCCCCGTAAGCGGGGGGAGGAGCCGCCCCACGTTGCCGTCGTGGTCAAGCCTTGCGACAGCCGCGCCATCAACGTGCTCCTGGCCGAACAGCAGATCGAGCGGGAGCGGGTCTACATCATCGGCGTGGCCTGTGAGGGGGTGCAGGACGAGACGGGCGAACTGGCGGCCCGCTGTATCCGTTGCGCCGACCGGGTGCCTGTCGTCTACGACGTCCTGCTGGGCGAGCCGCCGGAGGTGCCCCCCGTCGAGGACGACTACGCCGACTTGGCCCGCATTGAAGAGATGTCGCCGGCCGAGCGGCTGGCTTTCTGGCTGCGCGAGTTCGACCGCTGTATCCGCTGCTATGCCTGCCGCCAGGTCTGCCCCGGTTGTTATTGCACCACCTGTATGTTCGAGCGAGACGACGGGCTATGGGTGGACATCGGCATCGAACTGCCCCAGAAGCACATCTTTCACCTGGGCCGGGCGCTCCACTTGGCGGGGCGTTGCGTGGAATGTAACGAGTGCGAGCGGGTCTGCCCGATGGGGTTGCCCCTCAGCCTGCTCAACCGGCACCTGGTGCGGGAGGTGGAGGCCCTCTACGGCCACCGGGCCGGGCGGGAGGAGGCCCTCAGCCCGCTCCTCTTTGAACTCGGCGAGGAGGGTTCCCCGATATGAGATTCACGACGCTGAACGGACTGCGAGCCTGGCTCGATCGCCTGGCCCGTGAAGACGAATACGACCTGATCGCCCCCCGCGACGTAGACGGGCACGTCCTCTACCGGCCGGTGGGCTCCAGCGACGAAATCCTGTTCGACTACGAGCGACCGGAACTCTCCGCCAAGGACTACCTCCTGCCGGCCACGGAGGTCATCCTGCGCATAGAGCAGCAGGGGAAGGATGTGGCGCTGGAGGAGGTCTTGCCGGACAAGAAGCAAGTGCTCTTTGGCATCCGTCCCTGCGACGCGCACGGGATGGCGGTGATAGATGCTCTTTTTCTGGAGCAGGACCCGCCCGATCTGTACTACCGGCACCATCGGGAGCGGAGCGTGTTGGTGGGGCTGGCCTGCCCGCAGATGTGGGAGGGCTGCTTCTGCGCCTCGATGGGGGGCGCACCCGACGACCCCACTCATCTGGACGTATTGCTCAAGGCCGTGGATGGGGGGTATGCAGTGGAGGCGGTGACCGAGAAGGGGGCCGCGCTGCTGGAGGGACTGCCTCTGGAGGAGCGGGAGGGAGAGCCTCCATCGGTGGTCGCCGATGCGGAGCCTGTCCCGGTGGCGGAGCCTGCGAAGTGGCGGGCGCTGTTCGAGGATGATCTGTGGCAGCGGCATGGGGAGCGCTGCCTGAGTTGCCGCATCTGCACCTATGTCTGCCCCACCTGCCGCTGCTTCGACGTCACCGACCGGGTGGTGGATGTGCGGCCTGGCCTCACCCGCATCGAGCGCATCCGTGTTTGGGACGCCTGCACCAGCACCAACTACCGGCGCGTTGCCGGCGGCCACAATCCCCGTCCCACCAAACCGGAGCGGCTACGCAATCGTTTCTATTGTAAATTCTGCTACTACCCGGAGGACTTCGGCCCGCTGGGTTGCGTGGGCTGCGGGCGGTGCATCGTCTCCT
The DNA here is from genome assembly GCA_003648085.1 of Chloroflexota bacterium. GTDB lineage: Bacteria > Chloroflexota > Anaerolineae > B4-G1 > B4-G1 > B30-G15. Next base: position 40 of record QMOC01000253.1, on the reverse strand, counting down.
GTCCGGTGGACATTGACATCACCGAGGTATTGAGGGATGT
>QMOC01000252.1 GCA_003648085.1 Chloroflexota bacterium | reverse complement strand
GGGAAACACCGGCGGGAGACAGGCTACCACACATCTTGACGGGGTTGCCACCCCCTAATTGAAGAGCCTGTCTCGACTTGAGAAGAAGTGTGTGGCCAACCATCACCCCCTTTCGCTTTGTAGCACGGGCAGAATTGGGGACGACACGTTGGAGTAAATTTTACCAAACTTACTCTAACTTGTCAAATCGGGTAGGCTCGCGGGGGGTAGTGTGAGGGCATCACCGGATGAATGGATAGCCTCAATTCGACTCTAATGTCGGTGAATGCGAAGGTTTGACAAAGCCGAAACCGTGATGTATGATTGTGGTTGAGAGTTTTCCAGTCGTCTTGCCATAAGAAATCGATCTCCCTTCGAATCAACAGGATGTAGAAATGTACCCTGACAGCGAAATTCTCTTTCCCCCTCGTTGCATTCCACAATTGCGTGACCTGCGTGGGCCCGAATGGGCTGAGTTGGTTGACCGTGTCGCTGCACTCCCAGACGGTCACGAAGACGTGCTAGGCTTCTCGTTGATGATGATCAAAATGGCGAGTTGCCTCACCTGCGATCTGGACAGTTACCGTGCCTCGTTGGGCTGCTGCACCTGCGCTCGACGCACAGCCTCCGGCTTCAAAGGCTCCGACAAGGAGATCATCCGTCTGTTCGAGCAAGCCCGTGAGGAGGTACGAGACTACCTGGCCTCCGGAGACGTCCCCAAGCCCATAGCCGCGCTGGTTGGGCAATCGGCCTGACGTGAGCCGCCCACTGCTGGGGCCCGGCACGCGCCGGGCCTCTTGCATCTCGGGGGAAGCAGGGTATAATCGCGACGCGATGCGTAAACTGAGCCTCACTCTGATTGTGCTGACGCTGCTTACTCTATCCGCCTGCCGGTTCTCCCCCTCCAGCCTGATGTTCGCTTACACAGGGGAGGAGGACTTACTGCCCCAGATACGCGGGATGGGCCAACTGGCGGCCAACGTCCTCCACCCTCAGCCGCGCACGGCACCCGACGTGCCGGTGGCCCACGCCGGCGTCAATCCCTTCGGCATCAACGTCTTCCTGGAGCAGGAGGTAGAGGAGTGGAAACGAGAGCAGTCGTTGCAGATGATCGCCGACGCCGGCTTCCACTGGATCCGCCAGGAGTTCCCCTGGGAGGACATAGAAATCCACGGCAAGGGCGACTTCGAGGATCGGCGACACGAACCCCACCGCTCCGCCTGGGAGAAGTACGACCACATCGTGGACCTGGCCGGGCAGTACGGCCTGGAGGTCATCGCCCGTCTGAGCAACCCGCCCACCTGGACCCGCGCCGACGGTGACGCCCGGGGCACCTACGCGCCCCCCGACGACCTGACCGACTGGGGCGATTACGTCTACGCCGTCGTCTCGCGCTATCGGGGACGGGTGCGCTACTACCAACTGTGGAACGAGCCGAACATCTACCCCGAGTGGGGGGAGCAGCCGGTGGATCCAGAGGGCTACACGCGGCTCTTGTGCGAGGGATACCGCCGCGCCAAGGAGGCCGACCCGGACGCGGTCATCATCAGCGGCGCGTTAGCCCCCACCGTCTCGTTCCACCCGGGACCGGGACCGGCCCTGGGTATGAGCGACTTCGTGTTCCTGCAGCGCATGTACGACGCCGGCGCTGCCGATTGCTTCGACATCCTCTCCGTCAACGACTACATGCTCTGGTCCGGCCCCACCGACCACCGCATGCGACCGCTCAACATCAACTTCTCCCGCCCGGTCTACATCCGCGACATCATGGTCGCCAACGGCGACGCGGCCAAGCCCATCTGGATCAGCGAGATGAACTCCAACGCCGTGCCGGAGGATCCGAACATCCAGGGCTGGGGGGCCTACGGCTGGGTGACGCCGGAGCAGCAGGCCAGATACGCGGTATTGGCCTACCAGCGCGCGATGGAGGAGTGGCCCTGGGTAGGCGTGGTCAACTTCTGGTTCTTCAAGCGCGCCGACGATAGCGAACGGGATCAGTCGTGGTACTACTTCCGCATGGTCGAGCCGGACTTCACCCCTCTCCCGGTCTATGAGGCGATGCGAGAGTACGCGACCGGCCTCACGCCGACTCTCTACCCTGGCTACCACCAGGAGGACCACTGGGTGCTGGAGTACGAGGGGGCTTGGGAGACGGTACGCGACGCGGCGGCGGTGCTGGGGGCATACCGGCGGGCGACTGCGCCCGCTGCAACGCTGCGCTTCGCCTTTGAAGGCGCTTCTCTGACGCTGGTGCCCGGCCCGGGTGCAGGCGAGGTCGAGGTGAGCGTGGATGGTGGGGAGCCCCGGCGTGTGGCGTTGGCGGGAGAACCTGTGCGCCTGGCCGGACGTGGCCGCCACACGGTGACCCTAACCGCCCTCTCCGGCACGGTGACGGTGGATGGTCTGATCGTGCGCGCGCCCTGGTGTCCTTCCCCGTGGCTCATCCTGGGCGCAGTTGGTCTGGGTCCTGCTACGATCTATGCCCTGATCCGCACTCTGCGCCGACGAAGAAGCCAATGAAACGGCGTACATCCTGCATCCTGCATCCTGCATCCTGCATCCTGCATCCTGCATCCTGCATCCTTCTCGCCATCCTGCTTCTTGCCTCCTTCCTCCGCTTCTACCGCCTCGACGCGCAGTCCTTCTGGAACGACGAGGGTAACTCGGCCCGCATCGCCGAGCGAACGCTCGACCTGATCGTGGAGGGGGCCGCGGGCGACATCCACCCGCCCGGCTACTACCTGCTGCTCCACTACTGGCGGGCACTGTTCGGCCAGAGCGAGTTTGCGCTGCGCTCTCTCTCCGCCTTCTGCGGAGTGCTGACGGTTGCCTTCACCTACGTGCTGGGTCGTCGTCTCTTGGGGACGGCAACCGGCTTGGGAGGAGCCTTCCTGGCGGCCCTGTCCCCGCTGGCTGTCTATTACTCCCAGGAAGCCCGGATGTACGCTCTGTTGGGGCTCCTCTCCGCCGCCTCCACCTACCTGCTCTCCCGCATCCTCGCCAGAAACTCCCATCCTCCATCCCCTATCCTGCCTCCTGCTTCTTGCTTCTTTCCTCTTGCCTTCTACGTCCTCACCAGCGCCGCTGGCCTCTACACTCACTACGCCTTCCCTTTCGTCCTGCTCGTCCACAACGGTATCTTCGGCCTGTGGTGGCTGGCCGTGGCGCGCCGGTCGGCACACCGTTGGCGCTGGCTGGTGCTGTGGGCCGGGGCACAGGCTGTGGTCGTCGCCCTATACCTGCCGTGGCTGCCTATCGCGCTGGGAAGCATCACCGGCTGGTCCCCTGCCGGGCGAGCCTACGAACTGGGTCCGGCGCTCCTGGACGTGTTGCGCGTGCTCAGCGTCGGCATCACGCTGCCGGTCGGGGAGGCCACGGCCGCGCTCGTTGGCGCGGGGTTGCTGCTGCTCGCGGGGTTATGGCCCGCTGTCTCCCGTTCTTCGGATCTCGCGGGGATTAATCCCCGCGCTAAGAGAGCGAAGCCCCTTCGGGGCTGGATTCTAGCCCGCAGGACTTTGCTCCCTCAGCCTGGAGGTTCACCTCCGGGCGATGTGGGCTACTACGCAACCTGGTTCGGCGTCCCCAGCGTCGCCCTTTACCTGCTGCTTCCCATCACCCTCATCTTCGCCTTCGACCTTTACAAACCGGCCTGGCTCAAATTCCTCGTCGTCGTCCTCCCGCCCTTCCACATCCTCCTCGCCCACGGCATCGAAAACCTGGCTCCATTCTCCATTCTCCATTCTCCATTCTCCATTCTCCGTTCTCCATTCTCCATCCGCCTCCTCGCCCTCGCCTTCTTCGCTATCACCACATTCCCTTCCTTGCAGAATCTCTACTTCAACCCCGCCTACGCCCGCGACGACTACCGCCAAATCGCCGCCGACATCGCCGCTGCCCTGCGCCCCGGCGACGGTATCATCCTCAACGCCCCCAACCAGTGGGAGGTTTTCACTTACTACTACCCCGACCGGGACGTCTACCCGGCCCCTTACCGGCCCGACCCGGCTGAGGTCGAAGCGTTTCTGGCCCCACTCATCGAACGCTACCGGAGGCTCTTCGTGCTCTACTGGGGCGATGCTGAGTCCGACCCTCGGGGGCTCATCGAGACGTGGCTGGCGGCCCACGCCTACAAGGCCGGCGACGCCTGGTATGGCCGCGTGCGCCTGGCGACCTACGGGGTGGCCCCGCTGCCCGAGGAGCCTGCCGTCGCGCTGGATGCTTGCTTCGGCGCTGGCCTCCGTCTGCGCGGCTACGCGCTCGACGATGCCACCTGCGGCCCCGGCGACATCCTGCCCGTGACGCTGTTCTGGGAGGCCCAGGCCCCCATCGCCGAACGGTACAAAGTCACCGTCCAGTTGCTCGACGGCGCGGGACAACTCGTCGCCCAGGTTGACACGGAGCCTGGAGACGGTCTGATGCCGACCACCACCTGGCAGGTAGGCCAAGTCGTAACCGACCGATACGGCGTCCCCCTCCCGGCCGACCTGCCGCCCGGTTGTTACACCCTTATCGTCGCCTTGTACCACGCCACCAGTGGTGAGCGGCTGCCTGTAGTTCTCAACGGCGCATCTCTTGGCGACCATCTGCGTCTCAGCGACATCATTATTGCACTCCCTTCGTGAACGGCCACATTGCCTTGACAGAGTGAGGGTGGGCGTGCTATCATGCATCGTGAGTAGTATTTGTTGACCGCCTCATTGGCCGGTGCAACGGATGGACAGCGGATAAAGGGATGAGATGACCGCCCTTATCATCATCGGCTCAGGGCGGCGATTTTGCCGCCGGACACTTTTCGAGCAGGGGGTATCACCGTGGGATATGCTTCGCTCCTAGCCCGAGCTGCTACTCCCTCGGCGTTCACTTTCTCACCATCTGGATATGCCCTCGGCAAAAGTGCCCGCCGGAGAATGGGGTGGTTCCGGAGGTTGCAATGCCGGCAGGCTATCCGCTTATCCGTTTCT
>QMOC01000251.1 GCA_003648085.1 Chloroflexota bacterium | reverse complement strand
TAGCGCGAGAGGTACGTCCACGTTCGCGCCAGCGCAATCATCGCCCAGGCAGGTGCGTTGAAGCGCCGAATGTGATACCCCAGCAGGCGGTCCACTATGCTGTTGATCTCCTGATGGCTCAGGCTGCGCCCACTGATGTTGTATATCTCACCTGATCGTCCCCGCTTCAGTGCCAGGTCAATCCCCTGGGCCACGTCTCGGATGTAGACGGGGAAAGTGATGTGCCGGCCTCTATGCACTTGCACCGGGAGGCCCTTCAGCGGGTCCTCGAAGAACAGCCGGTTGAAAGCGTAACGGCCGCCCGGCCCGTAGAAGGCACCAGGCCGCAGGACAAGGGTGGGCAGCCCTTGTTCCCGGTGATAGCGCAACGTCAGCCGCTCGGCCTCCAGTTTGCTGCGCTGGTAGTCATCCTGCGGATTGGTAGGATACTCCTCGTCTATCACTGTGCCGGTACGGGGTGCGCCGGCGACGGCGATAGTGGAAATGTAGATAAATCGCTCTACGCCAGCCCGCCGTGCTGCCTCCAGTGCGTTCCTTGTCCCCTCCAGGTTGATGGCGAAGAAGTCCTCGCGTCGTCCCCAGAAACGAAATTTGCCTGCGGCGTGCACCACTGCACGGCACCCCTTTGTCGCTGTGCGGACCGCCTCGGCGTCACGGATGTCGCCCCAGGCCAACTCCACCCCCAGCGGGCGCAAAAAGGCCCAAGCGCTGGAAGGGCGCACAAGTGCCCGCAGCCGATAGCCGCGTTCAACAAGATAGGGGCACAACGTGTGCCCCAGAAAACCGGTCGCGCCGGTGATAAGGACGGTGCTCATAGAACACGGATGGGTGGGATTAACGGATTTTCACACGCCCCAGGCAGGACTCGAACCTGCAACCCCCGGATTAGAAGTCCGGCGCTCTGTCCAATTGAGCTACTGGGGCTTGGCGATGATATTCTAACCGAATGGCACGCCTCTGTCAAGCCTCGGAGCCGCCCAACCCTCCGTCGGCGACGAAGGCCGCGAACGCCGCGATGTCGGGAAAGATACGCTCGGAGAGGGAACACACAACCCAGTTATGTACCAGCGGGGAGATGGTATAGATGCGCGCTCCAGACTGGTAGGCGCTCCACATCTCGATGGCCGTGCCCATACTGGCCGAGGGGACGTAAGCCACCAGCACATCCACCTGACCGGCCAACGCGATCATCTCCAGCAACGTCTGCTTGGCCCGCTCCGGGCCGTAATTCACACTATCGGGGTGCATCTCGAGGGGGTCCAGCACCTCGACCCCGGGGATGTGCCGGTGCACGATCCGGGCTATCTCGCGGCGGTAGTCCTGAGCGTCAATTTCCCTATCGTTGCGGGAGCCCTGCATAATGCCGGCGATAAACAGGCGCATATTTCTCTCCTTCTCGATGATCCCCATAAAATGGCAATGCCGCGACGGTTGTCGCGGCAACGGATCACAGCCGCAAGTGCGATACGGATGGTGGTTACCGCGCCCCTACTGCACTGGCCGGATTCCCTTATATACCTGCCGTCCCGCCAGCGTGCGCAGAATCCTCTCTGGTGGGCGGCCGATGATGTCACCTAATTCCCTGCACGTCAACGGTGTGTTGCCATTGGCCAGGAACACCCGAAAAACCGCATCCACCAATGACAGATTCTCGTTGATATAGTCGGGCTGTTTGCTGCAATGAATCCGTAACACGTGCCGCACCCCATCCACCTGTGTCACCTCGCCCGTCTTTTCATCTACCCAGTCGATCTTCTCTGTGTCAAAGTGTTCACTGAAGACTGCCCGATGTTCCTGGCAGAGGTGGGTGCGTAACTCTACACCGAGGTGCAACCCTTCCCGCTCCCACCATCCAAAGTCAATGTGAAATGGCGTGTCAAGCGTAGGCTTGACCAGCGTCGGCAGCGAAGGAGGAATAGTGATCTTACTCATCGGCAGACCTAACTCCGCTGGGACTCACACGTAGGACCCAATAATTGTCGCCCACCGGTGTGTATGAACCGTTGGTGACCAACTCCGCCAGCAGGGGTCCGGGCGGTGTACGCATCGCGACGTTGACCGCACTGTAGAGCGTGGCCGCGTGGACGGTACCCTGAGGACTCAGTTTGGCCAGTTCAGGGAAAATCTCAGCAATCAACTGGCCCAGCGACAGCCTTTGCTCACGCGCACGGGTCCACACCACGTCCATCGCTTCAGGGTCTTCTCCCACCACAATCATCAACTCGTCGTACTCACAAGTGATGAGTTTCTTGCGCATCTCAAAGGTCAAGCGGCCCTCTACTGGCAGTGCGACCCGAACCCATTCCCGCCTGGGGCGGCGGCTGCGTCGCCGGATTACAATTATGCCGGGCTCCTCGCCTCGCGCCACTTCCAGATAGGCCCCTGCAGGTATGTCGTGTGTCTTGTACCATTTCTCCAGGCCGTAGACGTAGCGCCCTTCGCGGACAACCCACCCCGGCATCTTTGCGCCCGTCTCACCATCCACGAAGGTGAAGCGAATGCGGTGTGTACGGCCGGTCGGGAATACACGCGCCAAGCGACCCGAAAGCGGCAGGGTGCCGGACCTCCAGTGCGGATAGGTCAGTACGACTGTCACAGGCTCGGACACGTCGGCAGAGGGAGGCAGGTTCGACCATTCGTCGTCCAACTCTCGCTCCAATGCCAGCATCTCGCTGGTCAGCAGTGCGTGATTATACTCCAGCGGCCGGTATTGCAGGTAAACGGGGATAGATTGTACACCTTCCGGTTCCAGACGGCGTAGAAACCAGAGTACCTCACCGGCTGGTCCCACCTCGTCAAACCGCTCATCCTCCTGAAGGGCGTAGTTCAAGGAGAAAATGCGCAACTGAGGGGTGATCTCCTCTGGCAACTCCAGGTCGCCCAGCAGTGCCTCTGTCGGCAACGGCCCGCCTCCTGCCATATCGAGCACGGCCTCCGCCAGGTTCAGATGGCCCACATGTACTTCCACCAGCATATCTTTGCGGAACCATTTGCCGGCCAGGCGGACGAAATCGGGCTCGGCCTCAAGACGCTTCTCCAGCACTGTGCCAACCTGTGGCCCGTACAGATCGGCCAATTCTTCTGGGGAGTGAAGTTCCGCTTTCGCTTCCGCCTCGTAGTTGAGGGAATGCTGTTCTAATTGCGCTGCAAACTCTTGCCTCTGGCCATCCTCAAACTCGACCTTGATGACCTGGAACGGATCGTATTCGGGGTTGTGACCAGGGCGTACGCCGACGACTTTACCCACACGATAGCCCAGTACCGGAAAGACTACCTGCTCGCCTACCTCGTAAGTGCGCTTGGGTTGATACGGAGTGCCCCTGGAAAGCGCCTGCTCTATGAGAGCCTCTTCTTGTCGGCAACGGTACAAAACCAGCGCCCGGCCTAATTCCTCTGCCGAGCGTGGCAATTCGTCCTCAACGAGCAGCGTGCTGAGGTACTGGAGATCGTCAGGAGTAACTGTGAACTCATCACCCCAATAAGCAGGGTCTTGAGTCTTCCGCTGAATCAAGGCTACGTCTCCTAAGTACTCATCATAAGAGAGCATCGAGAGAGGTTCCGAAAGCCCCGCTTTAGCAGGGGCTCCCCGGCTTCAGCCGGGCCTCCGGACGACGTTGTCGGTACGCTCATTAAGGGCATCGGCGCGATTATACCAGGCTTGTGTCAGTTTGACAAATACACTCAATTGAAGCATACTTTGTAGGATGCAGGATGCAGGATACAGGATGCAGGATGCAGGAGGCAGGAGGCAGGAGGCAGGAGGCAGGATGCAAGGTGAGAGATCACGTCACCCTGGGCTGACTATGGTTCACGTCACGCAAGGACTCTTGAAGGCCCAGGTCATCAAAACTAAGTTGGAAGAGGCTGGCATTCCCGTACTGCTCGATTACGAAAGTATAGGCCCCATCATCGGTGTTACGGTGGACGGCCTGGGGGAGGTGCGTATTCTGGTGCCGACGAGGTATGCCAGGGAGGCGCAAACGCTCATCGAAGAAAAGGACGAGGATGATGAGTGCCTCGACGCCATCGCTCTCGACTAGCCGCTAGCCACCAATCGCCAACCGCTCGGACCAGGGGTAGAATTCCTCCAGCCATTGTAAGCCGTTCACGCTGATGCCGCCAACCCACATCTCCCAGTGGAGATGCGCGCCGGTAGAGAGGCCCGTATTGCCCACCCGGCCGATCATGTCCCCTTGTGCGATCTGCTGCCCCACCTGCACCTCGATAGTCGAGAGGTGCCAGTAACCGGTGAGCACACCCCAACCGTGGTCAATTATGACAACGTTACCCCGCACTACCAACGGTTCGGCCAGCACTACGGTGCCCCCGGCAGGCGCGTACACCGGCGTCCCTGCCGGTGCCCGGAAATCCACGCCGGTGTGATAACTGGTGTAGGGACCGCTGTTGTAGGCACGATGAGCGCCGAAGTAGGCCGAGATATTCCCCACGCAAGGACGCTGGAAAGGCCCCTCCCAATGCCGCTCTGGAGTGAATATATAGCGGACTGTATCCAGACGCTCACGCTCAGCTGCGATGACGGCTGGATCAAGCAGGCTGGTTCGGCTGGCCGGTAAATCAATCCGTTCATAGCCGAAGCGGCCTGCCTCCACCACAACTCCTGTAGTAATTGCTGTGCTCTGCTCCCCGCCATCCACGGCGTTCAACTCCAGTTCGTACAAGCCAGGCTCTGTGAACACGTGTATTCCCACCAGGCCGTAGTACACGCCTCCTTCCTCGGCGAAGTGCACCTCCTGCCCGAAAAGCCTGCCCTCCAGTGTCACAGGCTCTGTTGTACGTACCGCGACAACCAGCGTTGATCCCTGGGCCGCTGGTAACGGCTCTACTTCCACGGAGACGAAGGGCACAGGCAACAAGCCCGGGCCTTCGCCGGGAATTACCAGTTCCTGTCCAGGATAAATCAGCGCCGGGTTCGCAACGTGATTGGT
>QMOC01000250.1 GCA_003648085.1 Chloroflexota bacterium | reverse complement strand
GTCAAGGTGAATACCTGATCAAGATGCACGCTCGCCAACGCATGAGCGAGCGCGGCATCTGGATAGCAGATGTCGAGAATGCGCTTCTCACTGGTCGAGTAATCGAGGATTATCCGTTCGACCCACGGGGACATAGTTGCTTGGTGCTGGGTGAGGATCGGGCGGGCCGTTGGCTACATGTGGTTTGCAACGTCTCTACGGATCTTTTGGCCATCGTCACGGCCTACTATCCTGAAGAGCAACAATGGATTGACTACAAAGTGCGAATAGGTGGAGAATGATAATTTGCCCAGAATGCAAAGGCGAGATGAAGGAAGAACGCACGAGCGTGACGCTCTTTCGGGAGGGGCAGCCTGTGCTTTTTGAGGACGTGCCGGCCTGGGTGTGTGTGCAGTGCGGCGAAATCTGGCTTTCGGCCGAGGCAGCGAGAAAACTGGACGAGCGATTGGCTGGCGAACTGAAGCCTCGCCGGTATATCTCAATGCCCGTGGTCGCCTTTGCCGCCACCAGTTGAGCGCCTACCTCTGTCCCTGAAGGGCAGGTTGCTGCGGATGCCTCCATCGGGGTACGAACGTCTGCGCCAGTCCCATCCCCGCCACCGTCCCGAAAGCGGCCGCGTACAGCAGCATAAAGGGCGCTACCCCATAGCGCCCGGTCAACAACGCCGCGACCGCCGTGACCAGCGCGTAGAGCGCCAGCACGACCTCTCCGACGGTGCTGCCGTCGGCCTTGAGCCGGTAATCACTGTTGGCCCAGTGGCCCGCTCGCCCCTCAAGCCGGAACTTGGGCGTGCGGGCGAAGGCACCCCCCCAGCGAGTTAACCCACGCCATACTGCTTGTGCGTTGGACCAGGCAATGCCGATGCCGATCAGCACCAGCAGCGGGAAGGCCCGCAGCCGCCGCCTCCAATCGGGGTACAATTGCCGCTGAGAGATGGCGTAGACTAGCGGCGGCCCCAGGCACATCAGCCCCAGGCCACCCAGCGGGAGTTGCGCCGAATCGGGCACCAGTAGCAGAGGCAGCGAGATCAACAGGAGCACCACCATCAGCGCGTGGGCCAGGTAACTGCTCAGGTGTATCAACGCCATCGCTTTCTGCCACCACCTCAACCGCTGACAGCGCAGGATCGGCCCGGCCAGTTTGCGCAAGGTCTGCACCGATCCCTGGGCCCAGCGGGACTGCTGCCGCTTGAAGGCCGCGATCTGGGGGGGCAATTCGGCCGGTGCGTCCACCGAGGGCAGGTAGAGACATTCCCAGCCGGCCAATTGGGCGCGATAACTCAGGTCTAAATCCTCGGAGAGGGTATCGGCCTGCCACCCGCCGCATTCCTCGATGCAGCGCCGCCGCCACACCCCGGCCGTGCCGTTGAAGTTCATCAGCAACCCGGAGCGGTTCCGCCCAGCCTGCTCAACGATGAAGTGACCATCGAACACCAGCGCCTGAGCGCGGGTCAGGGGGGAGTAGTCAGCATTGAGGTGTGACCAACGCACCTGTACCAGACCCAACCGTGGGCGTGTCAGAAAGTGAGGAACGGTCTGGAGCAGGAAGTCGGGACGGGGGCAGAAGTCGGCATCAAATATGACGACGTACTCGCCACGGGCTTGAGATAGACCCCAGGCCAACGCCCCGGCCTTGAAGCCCCTACGGTCGGGCCGGCGCAGGACTGCGATATCTATCCCCTGCTCGCGGTAGAGGGCTGCCCGTGCCTGGGCCAGGTGCGTCGTCTCGTCGGTCGAATCATCCAGTATCTGGATTTGCAGGCGATCGCGAGGATAGTCGAGCGCGGCCACGCTGTCTATTACCCGCTCAACCACATGGCGCTCGTTGTACACGGGCACCTGCACGGTGACCGATGGCAGGGTGGACCAACTTATGGATGGAGTAAGGACAACTGCCCGCCGGTGGCGCAGATAAAGGAAGGTCAAGATGAAGGAATTGAGCCCATAGATCGCCAGCCAAAAGGCAACCAGGGTGTGGACGAGTACTAGAAGTATCATCCCTTCCCAATAAGGGTGGAAGCCCATCCCTGTTGGACGGCTCTGTGGCCCAAAGACAACCAACAGGGAGTGGCCCGCTACCCCCTTTATGTGATGTCGGATAACAAACGGCAACGAACGAGGGAAACGATGTGCCTGAGCCAACTACGCCATAAGACGGGGCGAGCCTGTTCCCAGGCCGCTTCGGCCTCCGGTGCGGCCGGGTTGCCCCGCGCGAAGCGGGCGTGCACGTAGAGGTTCACTATATGACCAATTGGCTCCCGCGCCTGGGGCACGATGGCGCTCACGTCGCGTACCCATTCGAAAGGTGTCTCGGAAATGCGCAGCGGGCGACCGAGCCAACGCCCGAAGCGGAGCAGACGGGCGTAGGCTCGTTCGACTGAGGGCAGCCCACGGAAGCCCCAGTTCTCCGTTGCCCACCACCCTCCGACGGCCAGGCCGATCAATATGAGGCCCACAGCCCAGGGCCATACCGGCGGTCCACGCCTTGCAGTGAGAGGCTCGATCCTCCCCCTCAACGCCTCGTCGAGTTCGGGATGGTAGCGTTCTTCATCGTTCAGGAAATCCATCCGCCCTACCCCACGTGGTACGTCGTCTTCCGCCGCCTGCTCCTCCGCGCGTTCGGGCCGTGTGAGAGGTGGCTGGCTGGAGGTAGGCTCGAACTCGATCCAGCCGTAGCCGGGGAAGTAGATTTCCGGCCAACTGTGGGAGTCCCTCTCCCGCACCCGGAACACACCGCGTTCTGGGGTGTATTCTCCCTCAGCGTATCCCGCGGCCACTCGGGCCGGGATACCCACGCTGCGTGCCAGCACCGTCATCGCTGTGGCGTAGCCGCTGCAATAGTCCCGTCGGCTATCGAACAGTAGGAAGTCCACATAATCCCGTCCTGCGGGCAGGTCGGGCGGGGTCAGGTCGTAGGTGATGTTGCGGCGCAGGTATTGTTCCAGCGCGATCGCTTTGTCGTATGGATTGTCGGCGTCGGCGGTGATCTCCTCAGCGAGTAGACGCACCCGGGCGGGCAGCGAGGCGGGAAGTTGCAGGTAACGCCGGCGCACCCACTCCGGGTAATCGGTGCCGGCCTGACGCAGGCTCGTTGCGTCAGCATTCGAGACCTGGGAGAGCACGACGTACTGGTCGCCGGCCTCCAGCGGCAAGAGACTGAAGATACGAATAAACTCGAGTGGGGCATCCTCGGTCAGATTGACGTAGGCCTCCGCCTCCCTGACCACTGCAACCGGCTGCGATGCCCCCACCAGCAGACGACGGCCCGGCACGTAACTGGTCACGGTCTGGGTGACCGGATGGCGCAATGCGTCGTGCGCCATTCCTGGCGGTTGCCGTCCAGGGATGAGCAAAAGGCGCTCTTCTTCCAGGGCCTCCCACCGAGAGCCGTCGTAGTAGGAATAAACCGCGCCACGCCAGTAATAACGGCCTTCGTGAGGGGCCGCGATGTCCATCACGATGGTGTCCCGCAGGTCACGCGGGCCGCCCAGCGTCAATGAAGGGCCGAAGGGCTCGGCGTAGACCGCTGCGCTCCCGCGCAGGTCGGCAAATAACCGCTGCCATTCCTCCCGCACTACGCGCCAGGGGTCGCTGATCCGACGCCACGTCGCGGTCAGACAAGGCACGGCTGCAGCACTCGGCAGCGTCCAGGCGAGGGTCAGGACGATGACGGTAAGCGCCAAGCCGGCATAGAGGAGACCGACGCGCAGTTCAGGGCTGTAAATCACCTCTTCCCGTTGCCACGCCTCCTCCCGCTCGAAGATATGGGAGCGAGCAATGTAGAGCAGGGCGAAGAGCAGATAGAACGCCAGATAGCGCATCAGGGGGGCAGGTCCAAGGTAGTAATAAACGCTGATGAGGGTCACGATTCCCAGCGGGAGGATCGCACGCCACGCCCGCATCCGGCGGTAGGTGTTCCAGCCCGCGTTATAGCCCAGTATCCAGAACAGCCCGCTTAGCAGCATTACGAAAATAAGCGCATCATGACCTGTGCCACCGGTGACGGCCTGACCGACCCAGTGGAAGAAGCGGGCGGCCAGTTCGGTGATGCGCTCGCTCCAGGTCAGTTCCCCCGGCAATCCACGCCCCAGCAGGAACCCGACCCAGGCCAGGCCATAGATGGCGCTGAAGAGGTGGCACGTCCGGCCCTGGAAGACGCTCCAGCCCAGGAGCAGGCCGGCCGCCAGCCCTCCGATGCCGGCCCACGGCACGACGTCGAGCCCCTCAGCCCACTCGGTGGCAGCCAACGCCCCCCCAGCGGCCAGAATCGCGCCGAGCAGGAACAACGCCGTACTCCACCCTTCTCTCAGCCTAAGCAGTTTCGCCATCTCATTTCCCCGCGTGATTATAACGTATAATCCGCGTGTGGGCAATAGTTCATCCCCTCCACTTCATTCGGACACAGGTCAGCGGAGGGGGACAGGGCGGGTGTGAGGCGAGAGCCCCGGACGTTCAGGGGGATGTCGCGTCATGGTCGCAGGTCAAGTTGCTCAATGTTCCAGAGTTCGGACGTCTGGGTAGGGTCGGGGGCCAGACCGATGACCGAGGTGCGGGCGAGGGTGACTTTCAGGCGCTGGAAGAGCGGCAGCACCGGCAACCGCTCGGAGAAGATGCGCTGGGCCTCGACGTGCCCGGTGACGTACTCCGTGCTGCCGGGGAGGGCCTCCAGCGCCGACAGGCAGGCGGTATCGTATTCGTCGTCGAGGAAGCCGACGACGTTAGGTCTATCCCAATGCCCCACGTCGGGTATCTGGCTGCTCAGGAAGAGGTCGCACAAGGGATCGGGCGCGGTGCGCCAGGAGAACTGCGCCAGATCGAACCGTCGGCCAAAAAGCACCCCCTCCGGCCCAGGAGCGAAGAGCGCTTCGGAGGGCATAGTTTCTATGCTGACCCGGATGCCACAAGCGGCTAGGTAGGTTTGGATAAGTTGGGCCGTCTGGAGGCGCAACGGCTCGTCAGTCGTACGGTAGGTGATC
>QMOC01000249.1 GCA_003648085.1 Chloroflexota bacterium | reverse complement strand
ATCCAGCATCACGCGGCCACCGCCTTATGAGCCAACCCTGCTTCCTGTTGGATATTCCTTACCTTATGATAAACCCGAAACAGCCGGCCCGGCCGAGGTATGTGTCCCGGCGGTGAGGGTAGAGTAGGGTGTGGCTAAAATCAGTGGGACGTCCGGCTTCAGCCGGAAAATCCCCGCTGAAGCGGGGCCTCCGGGCCTTTCTCCCCACGAATTTTAGCCAGACCCTTTCAATGGACGTCCGGCTTCAAATGGACCTATCGCTCCTGCGCCAACTCGATGTAATAATTTCGATCTACTCGTAGCAGTTCCAGCACCTCATCGGCTTTCTCAGGCGACATCTGGCCTGTTTCCTTGAGGCAGCGGTAAAACCTCTTGAGCGAAGTGATGTTCGCCTCGACCGCTCTCGCCGATGCTCCCTCTACCTCATGCATAAACCACTCGCTCAGGAACTCATCAACATCCACTATCTCAGCCTGGTCGGCCGGGCGGGGAACGCCCGTGCTTCCCCCTTCGGTCATATATTCATCGGCGAAGAGTTTCACGTTATCCAGATGTCGCCGCGCCGTCCCCGCCGAAAGGCCCCTGCGGGTCAGCCACTGCTCGAAAGTGCGCAGAAGTTCCATATTGCGCTCGCGCACTGCCTCGATCTGCGCCTTTCCTTCCTCTTCGGCGGCCACCCATTCCTTCTCGTAAGGGGTCTCAAAGCCGGGGACAGGATAGCGCAGGTGGATGCTATCTTCGCCATCGGCCATCATCACAGTCAGCGTCGCCTCGGCCAGACGAGGGAACCCCCGATCGGCCTGCATGTAATCGCGCACGAAGGTCGGGATGGCTAACAGTGCTGCCTCAAACCACAGCAGTTCCGACTTACCGGGGCGGACGAATTGCCCCGAGCGGGTGACCCGAATGGGAAGCGGATAGGCCGGTTCGCCCGCCACCGGCCAGCCGTACTTCTCCATATCGTCGAGGTCATCGAAGGGCATCTCCGTCACCTCGCCGAAGAGCAAAGAGGTCCATTCCACCTTACCCATCAACTGATCGGGCGGTGTCCCGGCGTAAACTTCTCGCAATTCGTCCGGCGATTTGTAGACTGCCAGGCCGTAGGTCTGACCACCGTGGCCCATCACGACAGCGTAGCGCGGCCGACCGTCGGGCGGATAGCGCACTTCGATGGGACGGGAATCGTCTATCCAGCGCCAGGGGGCCTCACGGTAGAAGTGGGCCGCCGCTTCGAACAGTCCTTTAACCATAAAGGGGGTCACGCCGGGCAATTTCAGCAGGCCGGGGATGGGCTCCCGCTTGGTCATGAACTGCTCCATGCTCAGTAGAGCATCCTCCACCTCACGGAGCGTGTGTCGGTACTCGCAACGGATGCCCACTTCCTGCAACCTTGGGGCCAGTGTCTCGACCAAAGCCTCGTCGTCCATGTAAATGACGGCAGGACGGCGCTTCCTCCCGCCCCCCAGGACCGGACGGCGCATCGCTTTGACGAGGGCGTCCAGGACTTGGTCGGGGGTCGGTACTTCCTCAACGACGTTAGTACCAACGACCCTGCCGTCTTGGGACACCGTTATGATGACGTAGGGGCGATACGGGGCCTGGTTCCGGGGCGTGATCCAGGCCCGCATACGCCGGGTGGTGCTCTCCCACGCTTCGTCCGTCTGGCGCAGACGGCGTATTTTAGTCAGTGGATCTTTTGCCATTACCTTCACCTCACTTGATGCTCGAAGTCTGGCGCTTATGATCTCCGACAGTCAATATTCAGTATCCAGATTTCCACAACACAGTATACCATCGCTCACCAGGCAGCACAAAGGCACGCTTCTCGCTCTTTACGCCATCTCCCAGCGATCGCAGCGGCCGCCCCAGCGGGCGACAACCTCGCGACCCACGCGAATCTCAGCGATCTCGCAGCGATTGGGGCAGGCGCGACATTCGAAGGAGGAGGTGCGGTACTCAATCTCCGCTGCCCCAAAGCCCCGGAAGCGGGTCGGCTGGCCGTTCATCCTCTCCCGCACCAACAGCGCCGCTCCCAGCGCCCCCATCACCTCGTGCTGCGGCGGAACGATGACCTCAGTCTCCAGCGCCTCCGCGAAGGCGCGTACCACGCCCGCGTTGGCCGCCACACCGCCCTGAAACACGACCGGCGGTCGCAGCATCTTGCCCAGCGCCAGATTGTTCAGATAATTCCGTACCAGCGCCTGGCACAGGCCGTACAGGATGTCGTCCACCGGGTGGCCCATCTGCTGCTTGTGGATCATATCCGATTCGGCGAAGACGGTACAGCGACCGGCGATGCGCACCGGATGGCGCGAGCGCATTGCCCGTCGCCCCAGTTCCTCGATGGAGATGTTCAGCCGGTGGGCCTGCTGCTCCAGGAACGAGCCCGTCCCGGCAGCGCAGACGCTGTTCATCGCGAAGTCCACCACAATGCCGTCCTCCAGGATGATCAATTTAGAGTCCTGCCCGCCGATGTCCATCACCGTGTGCACATCGGGCACAAAGTGAAGCGCGGCCACGGCGTGCGCCGTGATCTCGTTCTTGACCAAGTCAGCGCCAACGACGACGGCGGCCAGTTGTCGTCCACTGCCGGTAGTGCCAACTCCTGCAACGTCTACATCGGTCGGCAGGATGGCCTGAATCTGGCGCAGGCTCTCCTGCACCACCTCGATGGGACGGCCCTCCGTGCGCCGGTAGAGGGAGGCAGTCAGTTGGCCCTCTCGGTCTACCGCCGCAATCTTGGTCGTCACCGAACCCACATCAATTCCCAGAAACACTTCCAGCACGTCGTTTCCTCCACAAGAGCATATCCACGAAGGCCTCCAGGCGGGTGACCAAACCGGCCTCGCCGCTGTGCTCATCCAGCGTCAGTATCATCGTCGGTATCTGCGCTCCGGCGGCGCTCTCCCGCACCCGCTCCAACATTACTCCGTCGGGGCCGCAGCCGAAAGCGACGACGGCGATCAGACCGTTCACCCCGGCCTGCTCGACCGCCAATCGGGCCGCGCCGACCAGTTCGTATTCAAAGGTCCAGTAGTCCACGCCTGGCCTGGGCCCCAATCGCTCCGGCGTGAGCACCTCCGCGCCCAGACGGGCCAGCCGTGTCAGCAGATTGTGGTTGACGAAGGGGTCGTAGAGGTTGTAGGGATGGCCGACGACGGCAACGGTCAGAGAATTGGACGGCTGGGCGGCCGGAAGCCCGATCGGCCGCGAGGAGGCGAAGTCGGCTGGGGTGATCCGGCCAGTTCGAAAATCGGTGCGCATTTGCCTGTACGTGTCCCAGGCAGCCAGGGCAGCCTCGCGGATGAGCAAAGGGTTAAAAGTGAACGTCGCTCCGACCTGCACCGCCAGGGCCCACAACGCCCGCGTCCCCTCGCTGAGATCCACATCTGGCGCGATGAGAGGCGGCAGGTCATCCATCGTCGCCTGCAGCATATCGGGGAGGCCGATCAGTTTGGCGCAGTTGGTGGACTCGGGAGCGAAACGCTGGATGGAAGGGACGAACAGGGCGTCGCACTGCCCAACGAGCGCCCGCACCTGACCGCAGAAGATCTTCAACGGCAGACAGGCCTCCGGCACCGTGTAGCCCAGTCCCGCCTCCAGCGTGGCGCGGGTGGTCGGCGGGGAGACCACCACCTCCGCTCCCAGTGCCTCAAAAAAGGTGCGCCAGGGCAGGAAGTAGCGGTAATACGAGAGTGCTCTAGGGATCCCGACGCGCATCTCACCCGCCTCGCTTCCGTCGCGCCGCCCACAGCATATCTACGAACGCCTCCAGGCGGGTAACCATGCCGGCGCGTCCGGTCTGTTCGTCGAAGGAGAGGTTCAGCACTGGCACGCCTCGCTCCCGCTGCAGGGCGACGAGGGCGCTCTGGGCAACGATCTCCGGCGTGCAGTTGAAGGGCGCGACGTGGATCAAGCCATCCACCTCGCCCTGGGCCATCAGCGCCGCCTCGCCGACGGTGGATCGGGCGAAGCCACCCACGTCGCGGGCCAGGTAGCGGCTCCCCGCCCGAACCGCCTGCGCTCCTCGGTCGCGTCGCAGCGGACCGGGCAGCGGCGGCACGATCTTGCGGGTGAGGCGAAACCAGCGCCGGACCTCCACGCCCAGCCGCCCCAGTTCCTGCTCCAGGTTGAGATTAAGGAAAGGGGTGAGGATCGTGTAAACATCGCCCACCAACCCCAGGTGGAGGACCGGGCGCTTCGGATCGTGAGGGACGGCGTAGAGCAGGCTCAAGACATCGTTCTGCTCGGCTTGCAACTGACGAGGGTCGCGCAAGGCCGCGATTCGCGCCAGTGCCTCGGCCCGTGCCCGGTCGGTCGCACCTCGCTCCAGTTCGCGGGGACGCAGGGCCAGTGTTATAGTCTCGACCTCGTCGGTCAGCCGCAGCAGCCCCAATAGCAAACGGATCGGCCCGATTAACTCGCGAAAGGAACGCCCATCGGCGAACTCACGGGTCAGGTGCAGGAAATCCCGGTGCGCATGATACAGATCGAAGGTGTACACGCGACAATTGTACCCCAGGCTGGTCAGCCGCGCTGCCTGCTGCATGGCCGAATAACCCAGGCGACAGGTTCCGGCCCCGCCCAACATCACGATGGCATTGGCCCCGCGCTCCGCCGCCTCGACGTAATTGCCGAAGAGGAGTTTACAAGGGATGCACAGCATCTCCGGGCAGTGCGTCACACCGATGTCAAGAGTGCGCCGGGATGTGGGCGGCGGGCTGACCACCTCCAATCCCAGTGCACGCAGGTAGCCCTCGGCGGCCAGGCTGAGGCTGCCCAGCGGTGGGAAAGCCACACGCAATGACGTCACGACGCACCTGCCATCATTTCCTGATATACCGCCACCGTCCGTGCGGCGATTTGTGCCTGGGTGAAGTGAGCCAACACGCGCTCCCGCCCGCACCGGGCCAGGCCCACCCACAAGTCAGGGTCACGCATCAAATGCATCAGGTGCTCCCGCAGTGTCTCGGCGT
>QMOC01000248.1 GCA_003648085.1 Chloroflexota bacterium | reverse complement strand
GGGACAGTGTGGGCGTGGCGGTGAGGAGCGGGGTAGGTGTATTCCCGAGGTTGGTGGCGGCGCGAGGTTCGTCCGGCGCGGACACTGCGGATTCCGCCGGGGATGATGCGCTACCGGCCTCCTCGACGAGCAGGTAGGTGGGGCCGCCGATGATGCAGCCTCTTTTGTCGGCGCAGCGGGCTCCTGGCAGTGTGAGCGTATATTGCCCATCCACCGGCTCGATGAGTTGCTCTGCACCGGTCTGGTCAATCAGCCGGGCCTGGGGGGCCAAAGCAGGCACCGAAACGCTTGCGTCGGCCTCCGTGCGGGCCCAAAGGACGCGCGTGGTGAGGTTGCCTCTGTCGAGCGTGACCACTGTGTAGAGCGATTGGCGGTCCTCGCGAGCGGAGATAGTAGCGGCGTAGTGTGCCGTGATCAGCCGATAGGCGTCATAGGCCGGACGGTGGCTGAAGTCAGGGCGTATGATGCCGAAGGGCTCGAAACCCGGCGGTAGGTCGTTGTCCAACCACTTGTACACGGCAACGCGCTCCGCTCCCGCGCTGAGCGCCAGGGCAAAGGATTGGAGCAAGAAACCGGCCTGTTCCTCCAGGCTGATCTCGTAGTTGGCCGCTGCCATCGGCCACTGAGGATCGGAGTTGGGCGGGGCGTTGGTCTCGTTGACCCAGATAGGCTTGTTCAACCCGTAGGCGGTCAGTGTAGCCCGGGTCTCGTTGATAATCTGGGGAACGGTCTCGCTCCTGAAGTAGATGTGCAGAGAGACAACATCGAAGTAGTAGCCGTGCTCAGGACCTGTGGGGTCCTGCGTTGCAATGGTCAGAAACCGGCGCAGGTAGGAACGGTCGTGCCAGTAGGTCAGGCCGGCCAGGTGGATGGTGACGCCGGGGTTGACCTGATGAGCGGCCAGATAGGCGACCTTGAGCAGTTGATAGTACTCCTCCACCGAGCCGCACCACTCGGCCCCGTAGGTGTCCGGGGCAATATCCGGCTCATTCCAAATGATCCAGCGGTCAATCCGTCCTACGTACATCCCGACGACACGGCGCACAAAGGTGGCCCAGAGATTGCCGGGATCATCCACCGGCAGATACAATCCTCGTGGGACGCCGCAACCGGGCGGGCCGTCGGTGGCCCAGGCGGGAGAGTGCTTCAAGAGCCCAACCACCTCGCGCCCTGCGGCAGCGGCCAGATTCAGCCAATCGTCCGGCACGTGGTAGCCGTTCCAGTCGTCGGGGCCGTTGGGCTGTAACTCCGACCAGTAGAACAGGATGCGCTCCCAGCCCACGCCGGCCTCGGCCGCGGCGACGGGGTCACGGAAAGCCTCGACTGCACCGAAGCGTATGTCGGGCGGCAGCCCCTGTGCGGCCACAGATCGGATGAACAAGGAAACAATGAACAATGAAATAATGAACGATGAACAAAGGGATCTAAGATTGGAGATTGGAGATGGGGGATTTGGGATTTGGGATTTGGTCATTGGGCTTTGAGGATCACGGCCTGGTACCATTCCCAGAAGCGATGCATACCGTCGGCGACGGAGATGGTGGGATTGTAGTCAAGGAGGTCGCGGGCTTTGGTGACGTCGGCGTAAGTGATGGGAGGCTCGCTGGGTGGGGCGGGTGGAGTGGTCATCCGCGCTTTCTCGCCCACTAGTTCCTCGACCAGTTCGACGAAATCGGCCATGCGTACTGGCTCGCCGCGCCCCAGGTTAATCACTTCGTATCCCAGCGGGCGGTCCACGGCGGCCACGATGCCCGAGACGATGTCAGCGATGTAAGTCCAGTCGCGGTACATCTCTCCGGCCTCGTAGAGGACGAACTCCCGGCCGTGGACAATGCAATCGGTGATAATGTAGGGCATCATATCGGGCCGACCACGAGGGCCGTAGACGGAAAAGAAGCGCAGTCCGGTGAAGGAGAGGCCAAACAGGTTGTGGTAGGCGTGCCCCATCACCTCTCCGGCGATTTTGGTGGCCGGGTAGGGGGCCAGGGGGCGGCCCAAGAGATCATCCTCGCGGAAGGGGAGTTGTTCGGTGCGCCCGTAGACGGAGGAGGTGGAGGCGAAGACAAAGTGGGGGATGCCCGTCTTGCGGGCTGCCTCCAGCAGGTTGACCGTGCCGCGCACGTTGACGTCGGTGTACAGCGGAGCACGTTCGATGGAATATCGCACTCCCGCCATCGCCGCCAGATGGATCACGACGTCGAAGCGGCCTGCTGTGCAGATACGTTCCATCGCCTCCGCATCCCGCACGTCGGCCTCGTGGAGGATGAAGCGCGGGTTGGGTGTCAACAGCGCGACATTGGCCCGCTTGCGGGCGGGGTCATAGTAGTCGTTGAAGTTATCGAGGCCGACGACGTCATCACCACGCGCCAGGAGCGCCTCGGCAACGTGGCTACCGATGAAACCGGCTGCGCCAGTAACCAGAATGTTCATCTCATACCTGCCTCGCGCCCACCTTCGCTCTGGTCGAGCCACAGACGAGGGATGGTCTCCTCCCACCCTGCCGGCCTGACGTCCTGCACGTTCAGTTGGAGCCGTTGCTGGTCGTTCCACTCGTTGATCTCAAGGTGGTAGACGAGATCCACCCGATCGGGTAGTTTGCCGGCCCACTCTCCCTGCCGGAAGGCAATACCATCCCAGACAACCTGCCCATCGGAAAGTGTGAGTTTAAGGTGCCTCCCCTCGTTCCCCACAGCCCGCTGGCCCAGGAGACGGACGTTTCGGCTGAGAAAGAGGGGCTGGGGGTTGGCGTAGCCGCAAGGCTCCAGTTGGGCCAACTCCCGCTCCAGTTCCCACGACATCTGCGCCAGTTTGACCTCCGCGTCCACAGCCAGAACAGGGACCAGTTCGACGCCGGCCAGTTGTTCGGTGGCCAGTCTCCGCAACCGGTCGGCCAGGGCGTCCAGGTGCTCGTTGGGGACGGTGAAGCCGGCGGCGGCGGCATGCCCACCATAGCGGAGCAGGAGATGGGCACATTCTTCAAGCGCACGGGTGATGTGAAACTCCGGGATGGAGCGGCAGGATCCTCGGCTGACATCCTCGCCCACCTCCACCACGACGGCGGGGCGGTAGAATTCATCAACCAGGCGGCTGGCGACCAGGCCCACGATGCCGGCCAGGAAATCGGGGGCGGCGGCGAAGAGGAGCGGGGCTTCTTCCGCCGTGGTCAGGGCCAGTTGGCGGGCCCGTTCCTGAATTTCGAGCGTGAGTTGCTGGCGCTCACGGTTCAGCCGGTCCAGTTCTTCGGCCAATTGCTCGGCCTCGGCGGGGTATTCGGTCTCCAGAAGTTGATAGGCGACTTTGGCGTGGGCCAGCCGCCCGGCGGCGTTGAGCCGTGGCCCCAGCGCGTAACCGATGGCGGTGGCGTCCACCCGCCCGGGCTTAAGACCGGCCCGTCGGCAGAGTGCCTCGATACCCGGACGCTCCATGCGGTTGATGCGCTCAAGTCCTTTGTACACCAGCGTGCGGTTCTCACCCAAAAGAGGTGCCAGGTCGGCCACGGTTCCCAGGGCGACCAGGTCCACCAAATCCTCCTCCTCCAGGCGCACCTCCTGCCTGGTCACTGGGACCTGGTGATGACTGCGCAGCAGGGCCTGGACGAGTTTGTAGGCCACGCCCACCCCGGCCAGTTCGCCGAAGGGGTAGCGGCTGTCGGCCCGCTTGGGGTCAATCACGGCCACGGCCTCAGGCAGTTGGGGGCCGACGGAGTGATGGTCGGTGATGATGACGTCAAGGCCCAGTCGGTTGGCGTGAGCGACCTCATCCAATGAGCGAACGCCGCAGTCCACAGTGACGACGACGCGCACGCCATTGCGCACCAGTTGGGTCAATGCTTCCTTATGCAGACCATACCCCTCGTCCACGCGGTGGGGGATGTAGGGGCGCACATGGCCCCCGAGCGCCCGCAAGGTCTGGACCAGGAGCGCTGTAGCGGTGACCCCATCGGCATCGAAGTCGCCGTACACGGCGATGGGCTCACCGGCACGCAATGCCTGTCGCAGGCGGGTGATGGCGGTGGGCATTCCCGGCAGGGTGAAAGGGTTGGCCTCGTCGCCCTTGCCCCTAAGGAAGGCAGCCACGTCGGCCGGGTCGGTGATACCACGGTTGTAGAGCACCTGCACAGTGATGGGATGCAGGTGAGGGAAGCGGGCGATGTGGCTGGGTGGAGCAGGCGGTGCGACTTGCCAGCGTTTGAGGCTTATGGACATAGAGCACTCCGTTCCAATGAACAACGTGGTCACAGACTGCGGCTCTGTGTGGGATGTTATCTTACCACAAGGTGGGCAAAAGGAAAAGCCCTTCTCCTCAGCGGGGAAGGGCCTCCTCGTGCCTTACTCTGATGGGTCTAGATCCAACCCTGCTTTTTGCAGAAGTCGGTGACAAAGGGGATGGTGAGCCACTCGCCCTGGTAGGACTTGACGCACCAGTAAATGGTGGCCAGCCATAGGATGAAGACGAGAATGCTGCCCACACAGGTCGGTGAAAGGATGGCGCTAAGCACGGCCAGGATGATGTTCACCGCCAGCGCCTGCACGGCATTGTAGCGAATGAAAGGGCGGGTCTTTTGCGGCTCGATCAGCAGGGCAATAATGGCAAGTATCCAGCCCACCCAAGGGAGCCAACTGAGCAGTGCCCATAACTTGTCATCTTGGGTAACCTCGCCGGTCCCTTCCACCGGAGCGACGTTTTCTTCGGCCATTTCATTTACCTCCTTATCTGTTTGATGCGTGCTGGCTTTGGTGAAGCACCCACGTGTCGCGCTCCACCGCCGGAACTTGCTCGCTATTTTAGCAGATTATAGGGATGATGTCAATCCATCGCGCTGCCTGTTTATGATGGCGCACCCCCTGCCTAATCCCCGGCTGAGAGTGGCACAAACCCCAGTTCCCCCACAATCGTCTGCCCCTCCGGCCCCAGAATCCAGGCCAGGTAGTCGGCGATGGTCCCCTGTGGCTCGCCTGCCGTGTACATGTAGAGATC
>QMOC01000247.1 GCA_003648085.1 Chloroflexota bacterium | reverse complement strand
GCCAGGCTGACTATCAAGAGCATCACACAGATCGTCACTATCCGCCTCATCGTAATCCCCTTGCTTGCTATTTGCACTCCTGCCCACTCACTACCACGTCGGTACCTCGACCATCTGATATGCGGTACCGTAGGTCGGATTTGCTACCCGATCCCAAGGCGGTTAGCAAAACCGCCCTGGAGCACCTACCACTTCGGTTCTTCGACTATCTGATACGTGGCGCCGCAGTAGGGGCAGGAGACGAAGACGGCTCCCTCCTTGAGGGTAATGCTATCTTTGTCCAGTTCGGCGCCGCAATTTTGACACTTCAGTTTCTCCAGTTCGATCTCGCCGCTGAGGTCAATCTTCTGGATGATCTCCTGGGGCGGAGGGGCCGGTTTGGGCTCGCGGAATTTGATGAAGGCGATGATGCCAAGCCCGATGGCTACGGTGATGATGCCGATGATGATCCATCCGGGCTCCCCCTGCGGGCTGAAAGCGCCCCAGATGAAGAGGACTCCGAAGAAGATCAGAACGCCAGAGATGATATAACCGATGATTTTTCCTGCGGACATTGCTTGCTCCTTGTGCTCGTAGGAACGTAGTCAAGCCGTCTTCCTTCCGAGAGCATAGAAGGTCGGGATAAAGAGGGTGCGCCGACCTTCCACCAGCGCCTGATAGTCAGCGGAATGCAATCGGCGCAGTTCCTCCGGCGAGAGCAGATCGCTCAGATCGTGCTCCCGCATAGCCCATTCGGCCTCGAACCCGGCATCGGGGGAGGCCGGGAGGTTCCAGCGGCCGGCCATCACCCCCACCGTCGCCCGGAGGCCGGCGGCCACGAACAGTTCCCCCAGCCGCCGGCCCAGGTTGGGGTCGGCTCCCTGCTGTCGCAGTGCCTCGGCCTGAAGCCGGCCCAAGGAGGCCAACTCGGGGGGATGATCCACCCGGCCACCGTAGTCAGGCTCAGCGCAGGCCAGGACGCAGCCGTCTGGCCGGAGCACCCGGGCCATCTCCCGCACTCCCTGCGCTGGGTCCGCCAGCCACAGAAGCAGGTAGTGGCATACCGCGACGTCGAATGACCCGCTGGGGAAGGGGAGAGCGTGGGCATCTCCGCGCACGTAGGTCACGCTGTCCTCCCGCCGGCGGGCGAAGGTCAGCATCCTTGAGTCCAGGTCCAACCCCACTACCCAGGCAGGGCTGAGGCGGGCCAACTCTCCTGTGACAACTCCGGTGCCACAGCCGACCTCAAGGACGGTGCGGGCCTGGGTCAGATAGGCTTGCCGGTAAAGGTACAGCCGCGTCGGCCGGGTCCAATCGGCCTGCACGGAAAACCAGGCGTGCCATTCTTCAGGTGTCAGAGTACGGGTCACTGCTATCCGAACTCCACCGGCTGCTGGCGCGTCTCGGCGTCGAGGAACTGGGCCAGGCGTTCGCGGAAGAAGAGTTGCACCACGCCGGTGGGGCCGTTGCGGTGTTTGCTCACGATGATGTCGGCGATGTGCTGCTTTTCCGTGTCGGGGTGATACAACTCGTCGCGGTAGATGAACATCACGACGTCCGCGTCCTGCTCAAGACTGTTGTGCAGAACGATGTCCCCGGCCACAAAATTATGGTGCCCTGGCACCTCCAAGTCAAACACCTCCTCCACGCCATCGGGCTCGATGCTCGCAACCTTATCCCAGTAGATATCGCTCTGGCTAAGGCGTACCAAAGCATCGCTCTGCACGATTCGCCCCACCCGGAGCGCACGTGCACGGCTTAGGTTGCTCTTGTACAAACCCGTGCCGCAGTAATGTGTCCCAAGCGCGGCCTGCATCGCGCGCGCGCTCATTCTGATGGCCTGCCGGGCAGGCTCCACCAGAGAACGCCACGCCATTTTAGGAACCACATCTCTGTTGGTGTTGTGCTCCCGGTGGCGGAAGAATTCTTCTATCGCCTGCAGCCGGGCTGCTTTGGGGCCAACCACGCCGATCCGCTCGACGAATGCCGTCGCGTCGGGCTTGCCCGTTATGGTTACGTGCCACTGGTCACGCCCCTTATTCCCCTGAGGGACACGGCTCACACGTGCCACAATTCCCAGGCGTAGGAGCAAGTGTTGAACATCCAACGCGAGTCTCTGGCTGCCCGTGGCGTAGTACACAGTCGCTCTTGGCTTCTTTCGCCCGAACACACCCATATTCCCATCGGTAGCCCATAGGTGGCGCAGGAACTGGCTGATGATCTCGGGAGGCTGCTCGAACAACCTGGCAGGGACGAATTTCTCGTGAGAGCGATAACCCCACACCCCCAGGTCATCCATCCACTCGGCCACCGGGTTTCGTGTCTCGTGCGTCAAGTGGGCGGTTGCACTTAAGAAGACTTGCCACCAGTTGCGCTGCCGCTCCACACGAGGCGACACTGCATTTCCAAATACCTCAGTTGCTAGTTCTACGACTATGTCAGCCAGTTCTCGCTTGTTCGTGGTGTACTGCACTGCATGGCGGGGCAAGGTACACCCATCGCCGAGGAGATGGCCGAGCAACGCTGCTTCTGCTTTGCTCATCGTCGCCATTGACGTGGGCAGATGTTCCCATGAGCGTGGAAGGGCGATGTGTTCCCCCGGCTCCAGTTGATCGAGGCGCTTCCACTCACTCAGGGTGCGGAATTTGTGGTTGGCCGTGGCTCGAACCTCGCGCCCCAATTGGGTGCGGAGACGAAACACGGGCTTTACACCAACCCGCCACGCCTTGCGCGCTTCGATCGGTTCCAGTTTCCAGGTCGTTTCATTCAATGCCATCACCCACGCCGGTTTGCCCTGTTCGGCCAGTTGACCGATGGGCACTCGCCGTCCATTGGCCAGTTGCACCAGTGTGTCACCCGTCAGACAGCCGCTTTCCCTCAAATCCGCCAGCACCGGCCGCTTGTCGCTGCGCTGCTCGACGGCGCGGGAGAGCTGGGAGGCGGCGACCACGGGCAAGTCCAACTCCCGCGCCAGCCCTTTGAGCGAGCGGGAGATGTAGGAGACCTCCTGCACTCTGTTCTCGGCACGCACGTCACCGGTCATCAACTGGAGATAGTCCACCACGATGAGGTCAAGCCCGTGCTCAGCGTGGAGGCGACGGGCCTTGGTGCGCAGTTGCAGCGCCGAGATGGAGGGGGTGTCATCAATGAAGATGGGAAGATCGGCAAGTTTCCCGGTGGCCTGGACAAAGAGAGGCCATTCCTCCTCCCGCAAGTCACCTAACCGCAGCCGCTGAGCGTCAATGCCGGTTTCGACAGCCACCAAGCGCTGTACGATCTGCTCGGCCGACATCTCCAGGCTGAAGATGGCGACATGCTGGCCGTGGCGGGCCGCGTTCCGCGCGATGGAGAGGCAGAGGCTCGTTTTGCCCACTGAGGGCCTGGCCGCGATGAGGATGAAGTCGGAGCGTTGGAGACCGCCCAGCAACCGATCCAGGTCAATGAAGCCGGTGGGCACACCCAGTGGCTCGCCCTGGTGAGCGTAGAGGTACTCGATGCGGTCGTAATAGCGGCGGATGATCTCTTGGATGGGAGCCAGGTCGCGGGTGATACGGCGCTGGGAGACATTGAAGAGCGTCTGCTCGGCCCGGTCAACCGTCTGGTCAATGTCTTCGGCTTCCTGATAGGCCAGTTGCGCGATCTGGCTGGCCGCGCTGATTAGCCGTCGGCGGATGGCCGCTTGCTCGACGATGTGGCCGTAGGCTTCGACGTGGATGGCGCTGGGGACAGCGTTGATGAGATGGGTGATGTAGGCCGCGCCGCCGACCTCCTCCAGTTGACCCCGGCGCTCCAGTTCGTCGCACAGTGTGACGAAGTCAATCGGCTCGCGCCGCTCGTGGAGCGCGAGGATGGCCTCGTAAATCCAGGCGTTCTTCTGGATGTAGAAATCCTCCCCCTTCAGGAAGGGGGAGACACGAAACAGCGCTTCGGGGTCAATAAGGAGGGAACCAAGAACCGCCTCCTCAGCCTCGACGTTGTGGGGGATCATCTTGTCGGGAGTTGCCATATCTCCTCCGCCACGCCATTCTCTGGGGGCTATGACCGTTCCCCCTGATCTCGCCGGGGGCTTCGGGGCTATTGTAAGGGCAGATCGTCCAGGTCGAGGTTGTTAATAAAGTCACGGAAGGCCGAGAGTTCCTCCTCGTCCGCACCCTCGCTGACGTCCGTCTCCGGAACGATGCCGGCCTGTGCCATGACGTCCTCTTCAACGAAGATGGGGACGTTGGCGCGCACGGCCAGAGCGATGGCATCGGAGGGGCGCGAATCAATCTTCAACTGCCGCCCATTCAGGTTCACGGTGATGCTGGCGTAGAAGGTGTCGCTGCGCAGATCGTCCACGACGATGTGAGAGACCTTACCGCCCATCTCGGTGATGACGTTGTTGAGCAGATCGTGGGTCAGAGGGCGGGCAACCTCGATGTTCTGCAGCCGGATGGCGATGGCCTCCGCCTCATACGGCCCAATCCAGATCGGCAGGTACCACTCGGCATTGATGTCCTTGAGTATGATCACACGGTGCTCCGTCATCAGGCTCACCTGGATACTATCCACTTTTACCTCAATCATTATCCACCTCCTGGCAGGAGCTATGCCCGATTAAATTATACCACCGACATATGGTAGATGGCAAATGGGCGGGTTGGGTTTGAGATTGGAGATTGGAGATTGGAGATTGGGGCGTCGTGGCGCCGTGGATCACGCCAGTTGCTTATTGCCCTTCTACGTTCAGGGACGAAGGCAGTATGACGGAGGTGTCGCCCGTGGCCGCAACTACCCGCTCCAGGGTGGCGGAGTCGTAGAGGCCGACTTCGATGGTGGCCGGACCGACATACGGTTCGCGGAAGGTCATCTCGTGGTGGTCGGTGATGATCTCGCCGGGCAGCCAGCCGGGGGTGGGGCGGGTTCCGCCGGCCGGAGGGCCGTCGTGCTGCGCGACCAGGTGGCCGTCGGCGGCCAGGAGGTGGGTGAAGACGGTGTAGTCGGCGCTGGTGGCTCCCTCCAGGGCGCGCCAGTAG
>QMOC01000246.1 GCA_003648085.1 Chloroflexota bacterium | reverse complement strand
GTACTCCACAGCGTGACGGTGCTGGGACCGGACGGCGCGGTTGTGGAGAGGCCGAACGAGTGGTTTGAGTTCAGGTATCGAGGGAGCCGGATCAAGGGAGCAGGGGAGCAGAGGAGCAGAGGATATGTGGTGTTGGCAGCGACGTTTGGGCTGCAGCCAGGAGACCCGGAATCGCTGGTGGCGCGGGCGAGCGAAATTCTGGAGTGGCGCAGGACACGCCATCCGGCTGGGGCGACGATGGGCTCGACTTTCAAGAACCCACCGGGCAGCCACGCGGGGTATCTCATTGAGCAGGCAGGGCTGCGAGGGTATCGCATTGGCGGGGCACAGATTTCGGAACTGCACGGCAATTTCTTTATGAATACCGGCAATGCGACGGCAGCGGACGTGTTGGCGCTTATCGAGTATGCGCGGGCGGAAGTGAAACGGCGGTTTGGGGTGGAACTGGAATTGGAGATTGAGTTGGTCGGGTGGTCGGATAGCCCCTTATAGCCAATTGGCGAGGAGGGAGTAATGGCGCGTAAAATCCGTGTAGGGGTGCTCTTCGGCGGGCGGTCGGGGGAGCACGAGGTCTCGCTTATGTCTGCCCGGTCGGTGATGAACGCGATGGACCAGGAGAAGTACGAAATCGTGCCCATTGGCATCACCAAAGATGGGCGCTGGATTGCTGGCGGAGACCCGATGAGGGCGTTGGAGGCAGGTGATGGAGACATGAGCCGACCCACCGCGCTGCTGGGCGATCCCTCCCACCGGGGCTTGATGCCCCTGGAGGACACGAATCGTGCAATTGAAGCGGCGCGGCTGGTGGAACTCGACGTCATCTTCCCCGTTCTCCACGGCCCGTATGGGGAGGACGGTACGGTGCAGGGGTTGCTGGAACTGGCCGGTATCCCCTACGTGGGCGCGGGCGTGATAGGCTCGGCGCTGGGAATGGACAAGGCCATCTTCAAGGACGTAATGCGTGCCCATGGTCTGCCCGTCGTGGATTACGTGGTGCTCAAGCGCAAGGAGTGGGACGCGGATCCTGAAGGAGTGATGGGGCGGATCGAGGAACGATTTGACTATCCGGTCTTCACCAAACCGGCCAACCTGGGCTCCAGTGTGGGCATCAGTAAATGTCACGACCGGGTGGGGCTGGCAGCCGGATTGGCCGAGGCAGCCCGGTACGACCGCAAATTGCTGGTCGAGGCAGCCGTGCCTGCCGCGCGCGAGATCGAAGTCAGTGTGTTGGGTAACGATGACCCCATCGCTTCGGTGCCGGGCGAGATCATCCCCAGCCGGGAGTTCTACAGTTACGAGGCTAAGTACATTGACAACGGCGATAATGCATCGCAACTGCTGATTCCTGCTCCCCTCCCCCCGGAGACAACCAAGCGGGTGCGGGACCTGGCGATACGGGCCTACAAAGCGATTGATTGCGCCGGAATGGCGCGGGTTGATTTCCTCCTCTCCCGTGAGA
Source organism: Chloroflexota bacterium (assembly GCA_003648085.1). Taxonomy (GTDB): domain Bacteria; phylum Chloroflexota; class Anaerolineae; order B4-G1; family B4-G1; genus B30-G15. The sequence continues at coordinate 3,553 of QMOC01000246.1, read as the reverse complement.
CCGGCGAGTTGTACATCAGCGAGGTGAACACTATTCCGGGTTTCACCTCCATCAGCATGTATCCCAAGTTGTGGGAGGCCAGTGGTATCCCCTATTCAGAGTTGATTGACCGATTGATCGAGTTGGCGCTCGAACGGTATCGGGACAAAGAGCGTTCGGAGACTTCGTATCAACCTTGGCTCAGTGACTAATGACCAATGGTGAAATCTAGAAAGCGGGGGCAGCGGAGGAAGGGGCGGCGATTTGAGACGGCGAGTACGCTGGTCTTGGGCCGAGCGCGGGTCAGACGCCCGTCGAAGATTCGCCATTCGCTATTGCTGTTGCTGATTGCGGTGGCGGCCGGGGCGCTATGGTTGGCACTCGACGATCGCTTCTACATCTACCACGCTGACGTGCTGGGCGTGACCAGCGTCTCACCCAACGAAGTCTTTCGGGCCAGCGGCCTACCGGGGCTTCACATTCTGTGGGTGCATCCTGACGAGGTTGAGGCCCGTATCCTGGCCGCGCTGCCGACCGTCAAGAGCGCGCGGGTCGTCTGCGGATTGCCGGCGAAGTGTACCATCACCGTCGTGGAGCGGGAGCCGATGGTGATGTGGGATGAAGGCGGACAGTTGTGGTGGATTGACGCCGACGGTGTCGTCTTCCCTGCTCAGGGAACGCTATCGGACGGCTGGCTGGTGCGGGGACCGTTGCCACGGGATGAGGACGGGCGGTTGGACGAGCGTGTGCGCGTCGCGCTGACGGAGTTATGGACGGCGGGGGCGAACGTGTCGCCGTTGCTCTACGTGCCAGGCCGGGGCTTAGTGTTCACTGATGAGCGGGGCTGGCGCGTGATTGTGGGGCAGGGGCCGGGGATGGCCGAGCGGCTCCGGGTGTTGGAGCATCTGGCAGCCAATCTGCAGGCGCGGGGGCTGACTCCCCGCTTTGTGGACGTCCGCTTCCCGGATGCGCCCTATTATTCGGAGAAGAACGAATGGTGACGAACGGTCACGTTTTGTGTTTCACGCCTCACGTGAGGCGTGAAACGTGAGGCGGTGAAGTTACCGTGGAACGCACAATCGTAGGCATTGATGTGGGCAGCAGTAAGGTGTGCACTCTGGTGGGCGAGGTGGACGACGAAGGTGACCTCCGCATGATCGGTGTGGGCCTGGTGCCCTCGCGGGGCATCCGCAAAGGGGTGGTGGTCAACGTGGCGGATGCCACGGCTGCTATTGCAGCCTCGGTCGAGAAGGCCGAGCGTACATCAGGCTACAAGATTGAGCGGGCCTATCTGAGCCTGAGCGGTGCGCACCTTTCTTCCCTCAACAGCCGTGGAGTGGTGGGCATCTCCCGCCGCGAGCACGGCATCACGATGGAGGATGTGGACCGGGCTCTGGATGCTGCGCGTGCCATTGCTGTACCTCACAATCAGGAGGTCGTGCACGTGATCCCCCGTGGCTACATCGTGGATGGGCAGAGCGGTGTGCGCGACCCGGTAGGCATGTACGGTTTCCGGTTGGAGGTGGAGGCCCACATCGTCACTGCTTCCAGCACCGCGATCCAGAATTTGGTGAAGTGTGTAGAAGGGGCCGGGGTAGAGGTAGATGAACTGGTCCTGGCGAGTATGGCCGCCGGCGACGCCGTGCTGACGGACACCGAGTGCGAGATGGGGGTCGTGCTGGCCGACATCGGTGCTGGCACAACTGACATCGCGATCTTCATTGACGGCACTGTATGGCACACGGTCACACTGGGGGTGGGGGGCGAGTACATCACCGGGGACATCGCCATCGGTCTGCGGCTGCCACCGGACGTCGCTGAGGGGGCGAAGATACGACACGGCCACGCTCGCGCAGCCCAGGTGTCACCTGAGGAGCGGTTCACTGTATCGCCCTTTGGCGAGGAGACACCCCGGATTGTGCCGCGCTGGAAACTGGCGGAGATCATTGAGGCGCGAGCGGAGGAGATTCTTTCGATGGTACAGCAGGAGATTAAACGCTCCGGCTACGATGGGCTGCTCCCGGCCGGAGTTGTACTGTGTGGCGGAACGGCGCAACTATCCGGCCTTCAGGAGTTAGGACGTGAGATCTTTGGACTGCCGGTGCGGGTGGGAACGCCTCGGGAACTTCACGGTTTAGTAGACACGATTTCCAACCCGGCCCACGCGGTTAGTGTCGGGCTGATAAGGTGGGGTATGACGGTGGATACACGACCTCAGAGGAGTAAACCCGGCCCCAGTCTGGGGAACCGCTTTCTGGATTGGCTGCGGGCCTTTTTACCCGGTTGATCACTACGTTTCACGTTTCACATCTACGCATCTTGCGTCACGAGTGGACAGGAGGAATGCTATGCATAAATCACATCAAACCGAGAGTTTCGCACAGATCCGAGTCGTCGGTGTCGGGGGCGGCGGCAGCAACGCCGTCAACCGCATGATCGCCGAAGGGCTGGATGGCGTTGATTTCATCGCGGTCAACACCGATGCCCAGGCGCTTATGCTCTCCAACGCCCCCACGCGAGTGCGCATCGGTGACAAACTGACGCGCGGGCTGGGTGTGGGGGGTGACCCGGAACTGGGCCGCAAGGCAGCGGAGGAATCGGCCGACGAGTTGTACGAAGTTCTGCAAGGCTCCGATATGGTGTTCATCACCGCCGGTCTGGGCGGCGGCACGGGCACCGGAGCCGCGCCGATCATCGCTCGCATCGCCAAGGAGATAGAGGCCCTGACCATCGGCGTCGTCACCCGTCCTTTCAGTTGGGAGGGTGCGGTGCGGGCGGAGACGGCACGGGCAGGGATCGAGCAACTCAAGGAGGCGGTGGATACGCTGATCGTCATCCCCAACGACCGGTTGCTGGAGATCACCGACAAGCGGGTCAGCCTGCAGGATGCCTTCAGCCTGGCCGACGACGTGCTGCGCCAAGGTATCCAGGGCATTTCGGAGTTGATCACCGTGCCTGGCCTGATCAACCTGGACTTCGCCGATGTGCGGACGATTATGTCCGAGGGTGGCGCGGCGCTGATGGCTGTTGGGACTGCCAGCGGCGAGAATCGGGCCGTGGATGCAGCGCAGCAGGCCATCTCCAGCCGGCTCCTGGACATCACGATTGACGGAGCACGCGGTATCCTCTTCAACGTCACCGGCGGGCCGGATTTGAGCCTGTTCGAGGTCAACGAGGCGGCCTCGATCATCAAGCAGACCGCGCACCCCGACGTGAATCTCATTTTTGGGGCCGTCATTAACGAGAAGATGGGCGATGAGATCCGCATCACCGTCATCGCGACCGGCTTCGACCAGGCTGAGCCACGGCCACGCTCGGCGCGGGCGAAGTTCAGCGAGGCGGTGGAATTCCCGCTGCCCGCCTTCGACAAAGACGACCTGGAGATTCCGGCCTTTCTGCGCCGCCGGGGTTAAGGGCTGCCGGCTCCGCCGGAGTATGAAGGAGTGTACCGGGGTCTGGCGATTTTGGAGCCCCCCACGTCTACGGTATGACGGCTGATGAACCGCAAGATATGGGGGTCGTAGTGGCGACTTCAGTCGCTCTGACCTCGCTTTGAACGACTGAAGTCGTTACT
>QMOC01000245.1 GCA_003648085.1 Chloroflexota bacterium | reverse complement strand
GTGAAGAGCATGCTCACCAGTTGGCACAACTTCTTCTTCGTTTCCTTCGACGCCGGCGGCTTCGTGACGGTGGACAAGCCGCCGCTGGGGTTGTGGGTGCAGGCGGCCAGCGCCGCACTGTTCGGCTTCAACGGTGTCAGCCTGATTCTGCCCCAGGCGGTGGCCGGCGTTCTGTCCGTACTCTTGCTCTACCACCTGGTGCGGCGCACCTTCGGCCCGACGGCTGGCCTGCTGGCGGCGCTCGTGCTGACCGTCACCCCCATCAGCGTGGCCGCCAACCGCAACAACACGATGGACAGTCTCCTGGTCTTCGTCCTCCTGCTGGCGGCCTGGGCGATCATCCGCGCCGCTGAGATGGGCCGCCTGCGCTGGCTGCTGGCGGGCGCCGTGCTGGTGGGCCTGGGGTTCAATATCAAGATGCTGCAGGCTTTCCTGGTGCTGCCCGCATTCTACCTCGTCTACCTGGTCTCCGCACCCGTGCGCTGGTGGAAGCGGCTGCTCCACCTGACCTTGGCGACAGTCGTGCTCCTCGTCGTCTCGCTGGCCTGGGTCGTGGCGGTGGATCTGACCCCGCCCGAGGAGCGTCCCTACGTCGGCAGCAGCCAGGACAACACGGTGCTGGAACTGATCATCGGGCACAACGGGATGGCTCGTCTGCTGCCCGGCGGTCTACGTGCGCTGGATCGCTTAGGCGGTTCGTCAGCGCCACCCGCCGGTGCGCGACCAGGCCGGCCGCCCTCGCCACCCCCTGGCGCCCAGCCTGGCAGAGCGCCTGGTCAGCCGCCCTCACCGCCCGCCGGTGGGCCTCCCGCGCCGGGCAGGGGTGGCGGACGGCCTTTCTCCGACGAAACCGGCGATCCGGGCCTCCTGCGTCTCTTCAACCACCAACTGGCCGGGCAGATCAGTTGGCTGCTGCCGTTGGCCGGGCTTGGCCTGCTAGCAGCCGCCTGGCAGACGCGAGTGCGCTTCCCTCTCGCCCGCCGCCACCAGGCCCTGCTGCTGTGGTCAGTCTGGCTCCTGCCGATGCTCGTCTTCTTCAGCGTGGCCAATCTGTTCCACCGCTACTACCTGGAGATGCTGGCCCCGGCCATCGCCGCGCTGGTGGGTGCGGGGGTGGTGGCGCTGTGGGACGACTACCGCAGTTCCGGCCGGCGCGGCTGGCTGCTACCTCTGGCGCTGGTGGGCAGCGCCGCCTTTGAGGCCATCATCCTGTCCGAGTTCCCCGACTGGAGCCTCTGGCTGACGCCGCTCGTCGTCGTCCTTTGCCTGACTGCTGCGGGTGTGCTGACCATCGCCCGGCTCGTTCGCCACCACGACCGACACGCCTGGCCTGGCGTCGTGGCGGCCGTCGGCGTCCTTGCCTTGCTCATCCCGCTGGCGGTATGGGCCTTCATCCCCGTCTGGTACGGCGGCGAAGCGGGGCTCCCCTACGCCGGGCCGGACCTGCTGACCGAACCTCGGCGCGGCGACTCGCCGGACGTGGAGCGCCTGGTGGACTATCTGTTGGCCAACCGGGGAGACGAGACCTACCTGGTGGCTACCCTCAACGCCCGAACCGCCGCCCCTATCATCCTGGCGACGGGCAAGCCGGTGATGGCGCTGGGCGGCTTCTCCGGCGGCGACCCCATCCTCACCGTGGACGAACTGGCGGAGCAGGTGGACGATGGCGTGGTGCGCTTCTTCCTGCTGACGCCGCAAGGAGGCCGCCAGACCGACCTGATGCGCTGGGTGATGCCGCAATGCACCCCCGTTCCGCCGAAAGTGTGGCAATCGGTGCCCACTGGCCCCGGTGGCCCACCCGGCCCCAGGCCGGGCGGGACGCCGCAACTCTTCGACTGCGGAAATCTCTGACGAGGAGAAGCCGATGAAAACCATACCCTGGAGTTTTCCCCTTGTTCTTCTCGTGTTATTTTTCTCCCTCGGTTGCGCTGCCCTGACGGCGATACAGCCCACCGCATCCCCGACTCCACCGCCGCCTACTCAAGGCCCCATCAACATCCTCTTCGCCGTTCACATCGAACCTTTCCTCCCCAACTTCGGTCTTGATTACGGTGCGCGCCGGGAGGAGCTGTACTGGCTGCGAGACCTGGCACTGGCGCACAATGCCAAACTCACCGTGGCCTCAAACGGCGAATTCATGGAGTACGTCGAAGACTTCGGCGACCAGGCTCTCGTGCAGTCCTACCTCAATGCCGGCTTCGACTGGGGAACGCACATTCACGCCCTGTGGCGCAGAGAGCGCCACCAATGGGTGAAGGAACCTCCCGACGCTCCGGAAGAAACAGTGCGCCGCATCTGGCAGGACAACATCCAGGCCGTAAATGCCATCATCGGTGCAGAGAACAACTACGGCGTGGCTCCCTACCAGACCCACCAACCCCTTATGGTGGCCTTGATGCATGAGTACGACTTTCACATCGAGACCGCGCTCACCGAACCTGCGGGCGTGATGGCGTATGAAAATCTCGGTCACTACCCCTGGAACCCCTTCCGCCCTTCCGCCGAAGTGGGCCGGTACCTGAAAGAGGATCTAAGCCAGAGACAATACGTTCTCATCCCTCACTATCCCCAACTGGAGCCCAATCCAGGTCACACTGGCCCCCGCTCCCTGGGCGCCCACCAGAAATACTTTCTGATGGAATACCTGGAATGGCTCCATTGGCAGCGCGAGCGGCTTCCCAGCAAAATCTGGGTGTTCGGCATCGCGACCCACGACTGCTACAACAACCCCAACCGGCAGTACATCTCGGCCATGCTGGACTGGCTGGACGCCAACTTCGTGGGCAAAACCACCCCTCAGGGCGACGTGATTGCCCGTTACGCCACCGCCACCGAAGTGGCCGAACTCTTCTACCGCTGGGAAGCGGAGCATCCCGGCACGAGTTCTTTCAGTTGGGAACGGGGACAGCCTTACCCCTACACCTACGCCGACATGCCCATCCTGCTCCGGGATGCAGAGTACGACCGCGCCCTCGACCTGGGCGCGGCCCTGGCCGCCCACCGCTTCACCCGACAGAGCGGCGGCCCTATCTACGTGCTCTGGTCCTGGGATGGTGAGCAGGTAGTTGACTTTTCCGCCCAGATCGCCGGGCAACTGCGGGTGCACGATGGCAAAGGCAATCACACCACGGCGGATGCTCGCGCCCTCATCGTGACCGAAGAGCCGATATTCGTGGAGGCTGCAACCCGGTGACCCGCTTCCGGTAGGTCGGATTTGCCTATCCGACTTGGTGGCGGTTAGCAAAACCGCCCTACCCGGAGGAGTATCCGGTAGCAAATGAGGAGAACAAACCATGAAGCGATTGACGACTTTGGCGATACTGGTTCTATCGGTTGCTGCCTGCAACTTCAGCACTTCGCCGCCTTCTGAATGGCAGCAGCCCACGGTGGTACCGGAGGAGCAGCAGACGCCCGCATCCACGCAGCCGTCCGCCACCCTCGCTGCACCAGCACACCCCGCAATATTGCTCACCGTGGACGCGACCTCCGGTGGGGGGACCATCCATCCTTTGCTGGGCGTCAACGCCGGGCCACTCCCCATCATCCGTAGTCCCGATCACGCCGATCTGACGGAACAGTACCACACCATCGGCGTGACGATGATCCGCACCAACGATTTAGGTGGCCCACTCGATATGGCAACGATGTACCCCGACCAGAACGCCGACCCGCACGACCCGGCCTCCTACGACTTCGCCGCCTCCGACGAAGTTTTCCGCGCCATCCTGGCAGGCGGCTTCGAGCCATATCTTCGCCTGGGCGATTCGTGGAACGTGCGCGGCCTCACCCAGCGCGCCCCGACCAACCCCGAAAACTGGGTGCGCGCCGCCGTCGAGGTGGTGCGCCATTATGATGAAATCAGCCGCCAGGCCGGCGTCCCGCTGCGCTATGTGGAGATCTGGAACGAACCCAACTTTAAACAGTTTTGGGATGCCACCCCCGGCGAGTTCTACGACCTGTTCGCCAAGACGGCGGCGGCCCTCAAAGCCGAATTCCCCCACCTGATGGTCGGCGGCCCCGGCCTGGCCTCCTCCAGTGGCTCACTGACCCCGGAGGGGGAGCAATACACCCAGCGTTTCCTGGATTACTTGCAGCAACACAACACCCCGCTGGACTTTCTCTCCTGGCACGTCTACGCCAGCGACGCGCAGACCTACGTCCAACTGGCTGCCCTCTACCGCGGGCAACTGGACGCCCACGGTTACACCGGGGCCGAAAGCCACATCACCGAATGGAATACGGCCATGCAAGGCGAAGACGAAACGGACGCGGTGCGCAACACCGCCCGCGGCGCATCCCTGATGACCGCCGCCTGGATCGGCCTGCAAGAGGCCGATGTCGCGGTTTCGACCTTCTACCGCGGCAACGAGACCGGTCAGCATGGCAACATGGGGCTCTTTTACGCCGATGGGCGCGCCAAACCTATGGCCCTGGCCTTCTCATTGTGGGCTGAGATGGCCGCCCATCCACTGCGCCTCAGCGTCACCCCCACCGGCAGCGACGACCCCAATCGGCTGTGGGTGCTGGCCGGGCAGGACGAGGACGGCGAGGTCGCCTTGCTGATTGCCAATCCCGACGACACGCCCACCTCGTGGGAAGTGTCGTTCGTCGGCAACGCCGCCGACAACGCCACCCTGCTCCTGCACCAAGTGAGCGACGCCAGCGGTGAAATCCAGACCTTCACGCTGGAAGCGCCCCGCGCTGAGATCGGCGCCTACACGGTGCAGTTGGTGATCTTAGGCTGGTGATCAAGCAACAAACGCGAATTTGTCGTGGATACCAACCCCAGCCCGGCAAACCGAGACCACGTCACCGCGACGCTGGAGTTCTGGTGTGTCAAAAAAAGGCCGAAGGGGCCTATAACCCGACGGCCTGTCCGTGGGAGAAGTGGGAGAAGCACACCGCCGCCCGGCGATGAAGTCGCCGGGCTACAGAGCAGCGGGGGATCAATCCCCCTTACTTGCCGCAAGGACCGTTTTCCTGCTGTGTTGCGGCGTAAGCCCGACTCGTCGGGCGCCG
>QMOC01000244.1 GCA_003648085.1 Chloroflexota bacterium | reverse complement strand
TTCATCTGGAAGGGCCGTTCCTATCTTCGAACTGGCCCGGAATGGCCACCTCCGACTGGTTCGAGCCGCTGACGTGGGAGACTTTCCAGACATTCCAACCGCGTCCCCGCCGACGTGTTGGGGCTGCGCAAGGGCCGCCTGGCCCCCGGCTACGACGCGGACGTCGTACTGTTGGACGAGGCATTGCAGTCAGCCCTGACCATCGTCGGCGGGAAGGAGGTGTTCCGGCGCTAAGGGGCGCAATCTTCCCGGTGGGTTACCTTTCACTGGCCCGGCGAAATCGCTCGCCGGGCCAAATGCACGTTTGTGCAACTTGCGGCATAGGTATTGACAATGGCTCCTCTGTGTGATAAAATCAAGCGTGAACATTGGTGCAGATAATGGGAAAATGTGCTCTCATGGTGCACGTGATGGGTATGCTGGACGGAATGACAGGTTGTTCAATCGGCCATCCCACTCGCCTGGGCTCTCCACAGGCGTCATAAGGGATGGCCTTCTCATTTCGGCCTGGTTTCCGGTACAAAACGCGACGGCAGCCCCAATTATGCTCGAACCGCCTTGATAGCCAAACGTTCTCACTTTGTACCGCGAACCGGCCTAAGTGAAAGGGGGTGGTAGACTGAGGTGTAGACTGAGGTATATATGTGCGGTGACTATAGAGTGGTTAACATATCATTGGCTCTGCCATCTTCGACGAGGTTCAATGAAGATAACTGAGCCCCACATTCACTAAGGAGGAGTATCATGGATTGGCTATTTGCCATAATTGAGTGGATCAAAGGACTTGGGCCTACGGTGATGTTGCCCATCATAATCTTCGTGATTGGGCTCATTCTGGGGGCCAAGCCGGGGCGAGCCTTTCGCTCCGCGGTGACCATCGGCATCGCCTTCGTGGGCATCAACCTGGTCATCGGTCTGATGTGGACGAACCTAGGAGACGCCGCGCAGGCGATGGTGGACCGTACTGGCGTCACGTTGGACGTGGTGGACGTCGGCTGGCCGGCCGCTGCAGCGATCGCCTTTGGCGGCACCGTCGGCACCTGGATCATCCCTTTGTCCATTCTGGTCAACATCATTATGCTGGTGGTCCGGGGCACAAAGACGCTCAACGTGGACATCTGGAACTTCTGGCACTTCGCCTTCACCGGCGCGCTGGTCTACGCCATCTCGCAGAATCTGGCACTGGCGCTGGCGACCGCCGCCTTGAACGCCGCCATCGCGCTCTTTCTGGCCGACTGGACGGCCCCTGGCGTGCAGGACTTTTACGGTGTGCCCACTATCTCCATTCCCCACGGCTTCTCGGCCGCCTACGTGCCCATCGCTATCCCGCTCAACAAACTCATTGATGCCATCCCCGGCCTGAACAAGTTGGATGCGGACCCCGATGCGATCCAGAGGCGCTTTGGTGTGCTGGGTGAGCCTATCGTCGTGGGCGTGGTCATCGGCTTCATCCTGGGCTGCCTGGCCTGGCTGGGCGACGCTACGGTGGGCAACTTCGGAGTGCAATTGCAGAAAATCCTGGTGCTGGCGATCAACCTGGGTGCAGTGATGTTGCTGATGCCCCGCATGGTGGCGATCCTGATGGAAGGGTTGATCCCGATTTCGGAGTCGGCCCGCGAGTTCATGAAGACCCGCTTCGCAGGCGGCGAGTTCTACATTGGCCTCGATTCCGCCATCCTGATCGGCCATCCAGCCGCCATCGCCACAGGGCTGATCATGGTGCCGATCACCATCGGCCTGGCGATCCTCTTGAGCGCATTGGGAGTGAACCGTATCCTCCCCTTCGCCGACCTGGCTGTGATCCCGTTCATGGTCTGCATGTTCGCTCCCATCACCCGTGGCAACATTGTGCGCGGCGTGATTATCGCCACGATCGTCATCGCCATAGGACTGATACTAGGCACAAGCATCGCCGGTTTGCACACTGCGGCAGCGATTGACGCCAAGTTCGACATGCCCGAGGGGGCAACCCAGATTGCCAGCATCTGCGATGGCACTAATCCACTGACTTGGTTGCTGTTGAACTTCAGCAAACTCGGTGGGTGGATCGGCTGGATCATTGCCGTGGCGATCTTCGGCGTGGTAATGTTCCTCTACAAGCGGAACCCCACCGCCTGGGAGATCGCCGCCGGCGGCCCTAAGCCGGAGGAGGTGCCCGCCGCCGAGGGTTAGCCGAACTTGCCTAGTGAATGGTGAAAATGCATAGACACACGGAGCGTCTCTCCGTGAGCGCTCCGTGTGTCTAATCTCTGCGAATCCTGGACAATGGTCGAGCGCACTGAACTCCTGGCCCAGGTCGCCAGTCTGTACTACGAAGATAACCTGACCCAGGCCGAGATTGCGCGTCGCATCGGCACTTCCCGCTCCACCGTCTCCCGCCTGCTCCACGAGGCCCGGGGGTCTGGCGTGGTGGAAATCATTATCCACTACCCCTGGAAGACTGCCCCAGAGATCGAACATAATCTGATCGCCCGTTTCCATCTGCATCAGGCGCGGGTACTGGCTGGACGAGGCCGCCCCTACGAGGAGATCCTGCGCGGGTTGGGGGTGCTGGCCGCCCGCTATCTCGAAAGCATACTTGAAGAAGGCACAATCCTAGGCATCTCCTGGGGCACGGCGGTCTACAGCACGGTCCGGGCACTGCGACCTGACCACAATCTTCCGATCACAGTCGTGCAGATGATCGGCGCGGTGGGGACGGGCAATCCGTTGATTGACGGCCCCGATCTGGCACGCCTGCTGGCCAACGTTTACGGGGGAGCGTACTGCTGCCTCCACGCCCCACTGATCGTCGAGGATGCTCACGTGCGAGAGGTATTGCTGCAAGAGCCACGTATCGTCGAGACGCTGTCACTGGCCCGGCGGGCGGATATAGCGCTGGTGGGTATCGGTTCGCTGGCGCCAGAGGTCTCCAGCCTGTTGCGGGCGGGATACCTGGACCAGGAGGCGCTGGCCCGGCTGCGGACACAGGGGGCGGTGGGTGACATCTGTGCGCGGCACTACGATGCTCAGGGGCATGTGCTCGACATTGAACTGAACCAGCGCATCGTCGGCATCGAACTGGAGGCCCTACACTCCATAGGACAGGTGGTCGGTGTGGCAGGAGGAGAGGCTAAGGCGGAAGCGATCCTCGGTGCTCTGCGGGGTGGGCACGTGAACGTGCTGGTGACGGACGACGCAGCGGCGCGTAAGGTGCTGGCCCTGGATCAAGCCAGGGGGTGAACGATGGGCACAGTTCATCGCTTCGTGGGATCGGAGGGCGCGTTCGCCTGGGAGAACGTGCCGGAAAAAACAGTGGATGCGCCTGACGCGGTAGGCGTGACGGGCAAGGTACTCGTCGGGCCTGAGGATGGCGCGCCAAACTTTCGTATTCGCTATTTTCGGATAGAATCAGGTGGCTGCTCCTCGTTGGAGCGGCATCCCCACGATCATGGGGTCTTCATCCTTCACGGGCGAGCGCGGGTGCTGCTGGGGACAGAGGAGGTGGAGGTGGGACCGCGAGATGTGGTCTACGTCCCAGGCAATGAACTCCACCAGTTTCGGGCCATCGGCGATGAGCCGCTGGGTTTTCTGTGTGTTATTCCGGCAGTGTAGGCAGGTGAAGCCATGATCTTGGCCTTTATCAAAGGTATGCTGGGCAGTCTGGGGCGCCCGGTGCTGGACCTGATGATCAATAATCCGTCGCTCGTCACGGGCGTTCTAGCGGTGTGGCTGGGCGTGTTCGTGGCCGGACGGCTACAACTGCGGCACATCGAGCGCAAGAGCACGGAACTGGTGGTGGAGATGGGACGGGAATTGGTCGCCAAGAAGCCCCACATCACAGCACAGGGACTCTATAAACGTATCTATCCCCGTTGGTGCGAGGCGCTGCGGGGATGGGCCTGGTTTGTGCCGCACCGCCTGGACCTGTGGCCGGTGCCTGTGAGACCGGAGACGGTACAGCAGAAATTCCCTTTTTCCCCGCAGTGGATCGCTGAGGTGCTGCGTCAACATGGTATCCGGTTGGAGGACAATGAAAGCGACACAGAAACAGGCTGAGACAAGACAGCCCTGGGTTCGGGAGGACCTGGTGATAGTCCCGATGCGGGCTAAGAGCGCGGCCGACGCCATCGCCCAGTTGGGCGCGCGGTTGCAGACAGGCGGTTTCGTGAAAGATACCTGGACCCAGGCCACGATTGAGCGGGAGAAGACTTTTGCGACGGGGCTCCCCACGCCAGAGGTGGGAGTGGCAATTCCCCACGCGGACGTGGAGCACGTCTTGCAGCAGGCCATTGCAGTCGGGGTACTGGAGAAGCCGGTGGAGTTCGGAGAGATGGGCAACCCGGACAGCACGGTGCCGGTGCGCATTGTGTGTGCGCTGGCGGTGGCCCGCTCTGAGTTGCTGGTCACGTTGCTCCAGCAATTGGTGGAAATGTTTCAGAGTCCAGGGGTGCTGAGTCAGATCGCCGGGGCGCGAAGCCCGGCAGAGATTGTCGAAATCTTTGATCATCATATCCAGATCGAATAGGAGGTAACGATATGAACGGTGAGAGGCGCGTGCTTATTGCTTGTGGCACGGCCATCGCGACGGCAACGGTGGTGGCGGAGAAGGTGAAGGAGATCGCTAAAGAGGCGGGCATTCCGGTGAAAGTTGCCCAGTGCAAGGCAGCAGAGGTGCGGGGCCGGATCGCCACCTTCGATCCCCACGTCATCGTCGCGACCACGCCGGTGCCCAAAGACCTGGGAATCCCGGTCTTCAACGGCGTTCCCTTCCTTTCCGGCGTGGGAATGGATGCGCTGAAGGCACAGATCATCGAGGCGCTTAAGAAGGCTTAAATGGCTCTGAGCGAAGCAAGGAAGCGCGAGTTGCTCCGCCAGATGTACACCATCCGCGCTTTCGAGGAAAAGGCGGAGCAGTTGTACGCACTGGGCAAGGTCCACGGCACGATGCATCTCTCGATTGGGGAGGAGGCTTCGGCCGTGGGGTCTATCGCGGCGCTGCGCCCCGATGATCTGATCCTGAGCACCCACCGGGGCCACGGTCATTGCA
>QMOC01000243.1 GCA_003648085.1 Chloroflexota bacterium | reverse complement strand
TATCCGTTTCTCATCCGCTGCCCCGGTAAACAGATACGCTTGCTGCCGGTTATGGCGTCAGCACCAGCACCCCCTCCGCGCTCGCCTCCACGTCTGCCCGCTCCCACAGCATCGGATGGTACTCGATATTGCGCCAGGGGTCAATCATGTCATTGTAGTGGGGGTGGAAGGGATGACCGGATTGGCCCGTGGTGTGCATCGAGACCGAGCGGGTGAAATCCCCCAGGTCCACGATCTGGCGGTAGGAGGGGACAATCTTCACAGTGTAGGGATGGCTCAGACTGTAGCCGGTGTTATTGACCGTGGCGATGGTGCCGTCCACAGGAACCGGCCCCCGGTTGAAGAGCGCCTCGATAGGCGCGATACCGGACTGTCCCAGGCTCTGGTTCTTGAAGGTGGCGGTGTGCAGATCCCCCCAGCGCCAGCGCCCCATGTTCCGTCCCAGCGTCTCGGTCAGTTCCTCCACCGCTTCATCCAGCGCCCGCAGCAGGATCTCATCCCGCGTCTCCACCTCAGATGTGGTCACATCGTCGAACCAGGGGGATGATCCATCGGCCAAAAGGTTCACCAACGCCACACCCGCCGTGCCTCGGGCTCGACGCAGGAGTTGCTCCCCCAGTTCGTCGCCAAAGGTGAGGTCTACCAGGTGCACGCGGAAGGCCTCGAGGAGGGCCGCCCCGGCACTGTCCCGCACCGCCCGCCCGTCCCAGTCCCGCAGTAGATCCAGCGCCTGGTTCAGCCGAGGGTCGTCGCCGGAGAGAGAACGCAGATAGGGCATGATCTCCCGTGCCCAGGCAGGGCTGCTATCCCCCTGGATGGCCTGCATATCGGCCAGCGAGAGGGACGGATCGGCCTCGATCAACTCCACAATCCGCCGCGCACGATACCCAGGGGCCCAGTCCATCGAGAGGAAGTAGGGATAGTCCGGCTCCACCACGGCGTTATTGGCGGTGACGATGTACCCCTCCGGCGGATTGAAAGCGCGAGGGAGTTCGTCGAAGGGAATATAGTCCACCCATTCATACTCGCCGGTCCAGCCCGGCACCGGCATCGAGCCATCGCCTGAGGCACGGATGGGGATGCGGCCGGGAGCCTGGTAGCCGATGTTCCCGTCCACGTCGGCGTAAACGAAGTTCTGGCTGGGTACATCCCAGTAGCGAAGTGCATCCCGAAACTCCTCCCAGTTCCTGGCTCGATCCAGGAGCAGGACGCTCTTCATCAGTGTGCCGGGTTGGAGGGCAGTCCAGGAGAGAGCCAGGGGCTGCCAGCCGAAGGACCACTCCTCCTCCGTGCCGCCGACCACGTCGTTGATGATGGGGCCGTGGCGGGTGATGCGGGCGAACATAACCACCGGTTCCTCTTCCCCGGCGACCCGGATCTCCTCGCGGACGATCTCCATATCCAGCCATTGTCCCTGGTACTCGTACTGATTGGGGTTCTCTGGGTTGACCCGCTCGATGAACAGGTCCTGCACGTCCGGCCCCAGGTTGGTGACCCCCCAGGCGATGCGGTCGTTGTGGCCGATGATGACGCCGGGCGTGCTGGCGAAGGAAGCGCCGACGACGTTATAGGGACACCCCGGCCCGACCGGGTCGCAGTGCAGGCCGATTTCGTACCAGATAGAGGGCATTTGGATGGACAGGTGGGGGTCGTTGGCAAGAATGGGCATCCCCGTCTCGGTGCGGCTTCCGGCGACGACCCAGTTGTTGCTCCCCAAGTCATCCCCTTCCCCCAGTGCGAAAGGCTCGAAGGCGGCCTCCGGCACCGCCTCTAGCGTCGCTCCTGTCAGCGGGTGGGGGACGATGACGGGGTAATCGTCTGGGTAGGGTGGCATCAGTTCGGCGACGGCGGGGGTTCCCAGTCGTGCGGCGATGTGGGCACGCAAGAGTTCGTCGCTTCTGTTGCCTCCCAGGTCCCAGGCCATCACCTTAGCCCAGGTGATGGTGTTGAATGGAGTCCAAGGTTCGGGCTCGAACTCGACGCCGGTGAGCCCTAGAAGGGTGAACTCCAACCCCAGGCGGCCACGGTGGGTGAAGATGTAGGCGTTGACCCCCTCGGCGTAGGCTTCCAGCACGGCCCGTTCCTCCTCCCCCAGCAATTCCAGTTCCCGGGCAGCGGTGCGATGCCAGCCCAGCGTGCGGATGAAGCGGTCGGAGTCCAGGGCGGATTCCCCCAGAATCTCCGCCAGCCGCCCGGAGCCGATCCGCCGCCAGAATTCCATCTGCCAGAAGCGGTCCTGGGCGTGGACGTACCCCTGGGCGAAGAAGAGATCGTGGGTGTTGGAGGCATAGATATGGGGGATACCCCAACTATCGCGGATGATGGTGACTTCCGCCTGCAGGCCCTCTGCCCGTATCCGCCCATCGGTCTGGGGCCAGGAGCGCCGCACAGTGACGAAGCCGTAGCCGGAGCCGACGAGGCCCATCACCAGCAGGATCACCAAAAGGGCCAACAGGACACGGAGTAATGTGCGCATCATAATTCTCCCTTCTTGTTTGCTGAAGTCCAAAGCCAACCTACGCCCATTCGACAATCAGGCACGCGAACAAACCTACGTACAGGCGGATGGCGTGACCGCTATCGTCCAACTCGCACTGCTCGATGGGCTCGCCGTCGGCGGTGGCGGTGTGGGGCAACCGATCCACGCCGTGGATGACGACCTCAAAGTCCCGATACTCAGGCTCGTAGTGGCCCTCGGTCTGGCGGCGCAGGTCGAGGCGCAATGGCGGCCCCTCATCCGTGGAGAGGATGAAGTGGGTAAGGCGATAGTTGCCATTCTGGAAGGCCCAGGTGTGGCCGTCATCTTCGTACAATTGGCCTTCGCCATCGCCGGGGTAGACGTGGAGCGTGAGCCGGTCCGCCGGTCCTTCGCCGACGTATTGCATTGGCGACCCCAGCGGCACGACGGAGCCGGCCCGCACGAAGAGCGGAACGCGCTCCAGTGGTGCCTCCACCTCGATGTGGGCCGGGCCGCGGAATGGCTCGTCCGTCCAGAAGTCGTACCAGACGCCAGCGGGCAGGTAGACGGAGCGGCGGGTGGCCCCCTCCTCGATCACGGGCGCGACCAGAAAGGCATCGCCGCACAGGAACTGATCGTCCAGCGTGTGGGTGGCGGTGTCGTCCTGGAAGGCCAGCAATAGCGGACGCACGATGGGCAAGCCGGTCTGAGCGCATTGCCAGAAGGCAGTGTAGAGATAGGGCAGCAGCCGGTAGCGCAATTCGATGTGGCGGCGATTGACGCTCAGGTAGGGCTCTCCCCAACTCCAGGGCTCCTGGTCGGGGTCGTGGAGGGAGGTGTGAGCGCGGAGGAAAGGGAGGAAGACGCCCATCTGGAGCCAGCGGGTGAAGAGTTCCCCCGTGGCGAAGCCGGAGAAACCGCCGATGTCAGGGCCGGTGTGGGCCAGGCCGCTCAATCCCAGGTTCATCAGCATCGGCATCGTCAGCCACAGTTGCTCCCACGTGGCCTCGTTATCGCCGGTCCAACTCAGCGCGTATCGTTGCACGCCGGCCCAGCCGGAGCGGGTGATGACGACGGGACGCTCGTCGGGGCGCAGTCGCATCAATCCCTCGACCGTCGCCCGTGCCATTTGCATCCCGTAGACGTTGTGGGCCTCAACGTGGTCCCCGCCGCGCCCCTCCAGGTCGTGGCGCACGAAGTCAGGGAAAGTCGTGCCCAGTGGCCCGAAGACGGATGGCTCGTTCATGTCGTTCCACACCCCGTCCACGCCCACATCGGTCAATACCTTGTACAGATCTCCCCACCACGCCCGCACGCGGGGATTGGTAAAATCGGGGAAGTAGCAGTTGCCCGGCCAGACAGGACCTTTGAAGAGGGTCTTGCCATCGGGATACTTGCAGAACACGTCCTGCTCCAGGCCACTTTTGCAGACCCAGTAGCGGCGGTCGGTCTTGATACCGGGATCAATAATCACGATGACCTTGAAGCCTTGCTCGTGCAGATCGGCGATCAACCCGGCCGGGTCAGGGAAGCGCTCGGGGTCCCAGGTGAAGCAACGGTAGCCGTCCATATAGTGGATGTCGAGGTGGATGCAATCGCAGGGGACGTGGTGGACTTCGCGGAAGTCGGCCGCCAGTTTGCGCACGCGGGCCTCGGGGCAGTACGACCAACGGCTCTGGTGATAGCCCAGGACCCACAGCGGCGGCAGGGTCATCCGACCGGTCAATTCCGTGTACCGCTCCACCACCGTGGTCAGCGCCGGGCCGTAGATGAAATAGTAGCACAACTCGCCCCCTTCGGCCTCGAAGGAGGCGACATCTGCTCTGCTCGCACCCAGGTCGAACCGGCCACGGAAGGTGTTGTCGAAGAGGATACCGTAGCCCTGACGGCCCCGGCTGTGTAGCCCCAATAGCACAGGCATACACAGGTGGATAGGATCCTGATCCGGTTGGTAGGTCTGAGGATCGGTGTTCCACATCTCGTACCTGCGTCCGCGCCGGTCGAGCCGGCAGGTGCGCTCCCCCAGGCCATAAAAGTGCTCGTCGGGCTGGATGCGCTTGTGGCAGATGACGTGACCGGCGGGGTGGTAGCCTACACCGGCCTCATCCTCGTTGACGACGTTGCCCTCCAGGTCGAGGAACGCCAGTTTGCCCGATGCCTTGGCGACCCGGCAGGCAAGCCGCGAGGTTTTGATCTCGACAGTTGCCTCCGTCTCGACGACGTGGAAGTCGCAGGGGGGCCAGTCGTCATCGGGTTTGGCGATGGGGTAGGAGTGGGAAATAGAGAGTGGAGATTGGGGGTTGGGGGTTGGGTGAAAGCGGACGCGGATGAGGTCGGGAGCGAGAAGGGTGAGGGCATATGAGCCGTTGGCGCAAGTGATGGTCACAGTCCGCCCTTGGCGCGTGTGGCTTGTGATGTGACCCGGGCGCAGGTAGTCCGACTTGGCAGGCCGGCTGGAAGGGCCACTGCTGCCAAATCGAGCCTGGTATCGCTTCTGGCGCATCTGATAGGTGATGCTATCCCACGTGGTCACGAGACCAAGTTGCTTGATGCCACGCAGGAGCAGGGATAG
>QMOC01000242.1 GCA_003648085.1 Chloroflexota bacterium | reverse complement strand
CCAACCGCTTCCGCTCGGCGAGGATGGCCTCCCGCCGGTCTTCATCCTCCAGGGCGCGGCGGATCTCCTCCCGCCAGTCCGGAGGAAGGGTGAAGGCGGTCATCAGCCGGCCCAGTTGCTCCTCGGCCACGTCCATTCGAATGCTGCGCCCGGCCACGGGGCAGTCCGTGAAGCCACGCGCTTTGGACATCTCTCGATAGTACGAATAGCGAGGACCACCCTGGGCACGGATGGTGCGGCCGCAGTGAGCACAGCGGCCCAGGCCGGAGAGCAGGTAGACGCGGATGGTGGGAGTGTAGGCGCGAGGGCGGCGGGCGTGGGCGCGCCGGACCTCCTGGACCCGGTCGAAGAGTTCTTTGGTGATGATGGCCTCGTGGCGACCCGGGTACAGGTCGCCGTGGTACTTGACCAGCCCCAGGTAGAACTCGTTCTGGAGAAGTTCGCGGACGGCGTCCTTCGACCACCGCCGGCCGCGGCGGGTGCGGAAGCCGGCCTCGTTCAGGAAATCGGCGATGCGACGGTCGGTGTAATTGCCGGTGGCGTAGAGTTCATAAGCCCGGCGGATGGCTTCGGCCTCCTCGGAGACGGCCTGACCGACGCCGTCGGGGCCCTTGACGTAGCCGAAGGGGAGTTGGTTGTTGTGGTAGCCCTTGAGCACACGGGAGATCTTCCCCTTGCGAACCTCGCGGGCGAGGTTCTGAACGTACCAGTCGGCGAAGACGGCCAGGATGTGGAACTCCAGACGACCGTTCTCAGTGGAGAAGTCGAAGCGATCCTTGGCGAAAGCCATCACGACGTTCATCGCCTCTAATTCCTTGAAGTAGACGAGGATGTCGTGGAGGCTGCGAGAGAAGCGGTCCAGGTGGTGGGCGACGATGGCGTCAGCCTGACCATCATAGACCATCTTGAGCATCTCCTGAAAGCCGGGGCGGTTGGTGGTCTTGCCGGAGTGCTCGTCACGGAAGACACCGGCGACGGTCCAGTTGGGCTTTTCACGGGCAATGAACTCGCGGCACTCGCGCTCCTGGGCCTCCAAGGAGTGGCCCTGGGCCTGCTCCTCCCGCGAGACGCGGACGTAGATGACGGCGCGGCGGGGAGTGTCGGTGTCCTCGTAGGGGGTGACGGGCCTGGGACGGGCGCGGCGGGCGCGGCCCACGGGCTTGGGGATAGTCGGCTGCTGGGACATCGGGCGACCTCCGATAAAAGGCTGAGGGCCTGACTGTTTGGTCAGGCCCTATTATACCAGCGCCGGTAGGGTGAAGGCAAGCGCGGCCGGCCGCGTCGCCGGTATGCGGGGACTCAGCAGCGCCCGCCAAGCAGGATCCGGAATACGAGGTTCTTCAATTCCCGCTGCTTCGGGGTTCCGCTGAAACGGGTGCCCTTCGCGGTGCCCTTGCCCCGGCTGCGGTTGGTTTGCTTTTTCTTGCTCATTGCCCTCCTTTGAGATTGGAGGGCACCGACGAACCGGTCCGCAGTGCCCGTTGCTCTCCAAAGTGAGTAAGCAGTACAGGGCCCTGTCGTTCTGGAGTATAACAGAAGATAACGTTGCAACCGCGTTGCAAGAGCGTTGCATGGACATTTCACGTGCAACGATCTATATTGCCGGAGAGTTACTATGGACAGACTGAACGATGAGCGGCGTCTGAAAAAGAAGCGACAGGTCGAGGCATTGAGGAACATCTATTGCCAGTTCGAGTTCAAGTCGCTGGCAGAGATGGCACGCGAGGTGAACATCAGCACCGCGACCCTCTCGCGCGCGATGGATGGGTCTAAACCGACCCTGATGTTGGCTGCGACTCGACTGGCCGTGGCACGGTTCCTGGGAAGGCATTGCACGAGTGAGGAGCAATTGACAGGAGTGCTGGCGGAGACGGGATGGGAGTTGACGGATGAGGAGTGGGACGAAGCAGTGCAGTATATGCAAAGGAAGCGCGTGTTCTATGGGATGCCACAAAGAGTGGAAGGGCGCTTCGTGGGACGGCAACAGGAGATCGCGGATTTGAAAGCCCGGCTGCTGGCCCGTCGCAAAGCATTGCCACGCATCATCATCGTGCAGGGCATTCCAGGTGTGGGGAAGACCAGGCTGGTAATGCAAGTGTTGAGGGAGGAGAAGGAAGTGCAGGAATACTTCCGAGATGGCATCTTCTGGCTACGAGTGGAGGATTGGGGCGAGGAAAAAGCGATTATGGAGTTGGTTGAGATGGTCTTGGGTGATAAGGGTCTAGGAGAGCGGGATCCCTGGAAGGCTGCGACTAAAGCCTTGAGCAGGAAACAGGCATTGATAGTGTTGGATGGGGTGAACGAATGGATCGACCTGAACCGCTGGGCCGAGGTGGTCCAGGATGGGGTTCTCCTGGTGACAACTTGGCGGAACGATCTGGGAGAGCGCGACCAATTGCTACATGTGGAACCAATGGGAATACAGGAGTCGCTGGATCTTCTAACCCGAGACCTGGAGAAGGTGGACGTTGAGGAGGCCGATCTGGACTGGGTGATCGAAGCGATCGGAGGGCTGCCAGTGGCACTGTACATCCTCAACCGTATCGCTTGGTGGGAGAAGGGATTTGGTCAACTGGTCAGAACGTTGCGGCGACAGCTTCTGCCCTCGTTGGAGATAGTGGAGAAGAAGGGACAGAGCGTGAGGATAGCCTTTGATTTGAGTTACGAGCAGTTGGATGAGGCGGCGAAGGCCTTGTTTCGGTTTGTCGGCGGGTTCCCCCAACCATTTATAGTAGATGCAGTTGCTTACGTGTTGGGCTGGGAACCGGAGAAAGTGGGGCGGGCCTTCCTCACACTGGTGCGAGTAGGTCTGGTGGACGGTGAGGAACCGGGGCGGTATTGGATGCACCGCCTGCTGCATGAGTATGCTGCTGAGCGGGCAATGGAACTTGATGCCGAGTTCTTCCCGCAATGGGAGGAACGGTTTGCAGCGTACTACCTGGACGTGACGCGGCGCGCCTGGGAGAAATGGCACCAAGGGGATGACCGAGAGGCGTTTCAGACTTGGCGGGAAAACCTGGTGTATATTGTCCGAGGGTGTGAGTATGCTTCTAACCGCGGAAGGGGAGATTGGGTTCTGGATTACCTCATCTGCACCGGCTCCTACCTGGCAGTGAACCTTATGGAACCGCTCATAGAAAAATGGTGGAAGCAGGTGCAGACGCTGGTGAGGGATCCTTATAGATTGGCGCTGGGGACTCTGCAAGTGGGGGAATGTTTCTTGGATATGGGAAAACCTGAGAAGGCCATAACGTTGGCCCGTGATGCACGGGTGGCCTTCCAGCAGGCGGATAGCACACGGGAGTGGGTGTCTGCAGCGCTGATTGAGAGCCAGGCTCTGTTGATGTTGGGGCAGGTAGATGAATCTCGGAGACTGCTGCTAGGCGAGGAGTTCTCAGAGCGTGTAGCCAGATTACCGGAGGATGACTTGCAGTGGGCGGCGGTTTGGGATATGCGGGGGGCGGTGGAGCAAGCCATAGGAAGGAACCCTGCGGCCTTACATCACCGTGTGCAGGCCTTGGAGGTGCTTGAGGGAATGGCTCACGGACGTGCCTTGTGGCAGAGGGCGGTACTGGGGCTCAAGATCGCGGATATTCTCATGCAAACAGACCCGCGCGATGCGTTGAGGTTTCTGGAGAGAGGGATGAAGGCAGCCGAGGAAGGAGGATACCGGTGGCTGTGGCTGGCCAATGCCCTGTCTCGGGTGATAGTACTGGCGAAGATAGGCAGGGTGCAGGATGCAGTGGCTGCGCTGAACGAGACGGAGGCTTATGCAGGGAAAGACCCACGGCTCTTACCGCTTCTACACACGGCGCGCGCGGAAGTGGCCTGGGAGGAGGGAAGGTGGGATGAAGCGGAAAGAGAATATATGGCGGCAGCGGAAGGATATGCCGGATCGTTCAACGAGCCGGAGGTGTGGGACATACTCGGTGAGCGGCTGAAGCAACGGGGTGATGGGGAGCGAGCGGTCGAGATGTGGGAAAAGGCACGCGAAAGTGCGCTGCGGGTGGGGAATAGGCATCGCTATGTGGTAGCCACGTTTCACCTTGGGGAGTGGCTTTGGGGAGGGGAGCGGTACGCAGAGGCGCGACCTCTGCTGGAAGAGGTGGCCGAGAAAGCACTACAGATGGAGGATTTCTTTCTGGCGGCGGATGCCTGTGAGGTGTTGGGGCTGAAGGAACGGGCGGAAAAGTGGAGGGTGGAGGGGCATATTGCCGAGCGGATACTCCAGTATCCCGTGTGGTTAAGCGTAGGCGGTTTATCGGCACCGGGTGTCTTGGGGATTCACACAGAGGAAGGCTGGGTATGGGTGCCACAGGTTTGGCTGGATGGGACGTCCTTCGATAAACTGGCGTCTCGCCTACTCCCGTTAACACCGAGAGAGGAGGAAAATGAAAAGAAGCCTGACCCCACTGACAGTCCTCCCGATGGGAAAATGTAAGCCTAAGCACCAGCCTGTCACGCCCTTACCCATTTGTCACCCGCCGACAAATCGCTATAATCTGCAATGAAACGGTGCAGTGTGTAGCCCCCGCTCATGCGGGCATGAGGGGAAAGGACAGATGCCAGAAATCCAGACCGGTCACATCGTCCAAGGCCCCCGCTGGCCGGAGCCTGTGGAGATCAAACTGGTGGAGGACCTGGGCGGATACGTCCACCTGGTGGGAGCGACCATCGGCTCCGGGAAGCACGTGGATCAACTGATCCCCCGCGATGAACTGACACAGTTGCAGGTCGCCCGGGTAGAGGCCGACTTCACCGCCCCGCCCCGCGAGGTTTTCCTGGGCCTGGAGGCCCGCCGCTACCGCTTCGCCTCTCTCTACGATCCCCTCCTGGCGATGAACACCTCCAAGGTGGACCCGCTCCCCCACCAGATCGAAGCGGTCTACGGCTACGTGCTGTGCCTGCCTCGCATCCGCTTCCTCATCGCCGACGACCCCGGTGCGGGCAAGACGATTATGGCCGGGCTGATCCTAAAGGAACTCAAACTCCGCCACCTGGCCCGCCGCATCCTCATTGTCGTGCCGGGCCAT
>QMOC01000241.1 GCA_003648085.1 Chloroflexota bacterium | reverse complement strand
GCAGCCGGATCACTATCCCCTCCTCGCTCTCCTCAATGCCGAAAGGGTAACCGTTTGAGATTGGGGATTGGAGGTTGGGGATTTGGGCTGCCATCTCCAATTCCACGGCTGCCTGCGCCTCATAGGTGATGCGCTGCCTCACGCCCAGCAGCGCCGAGACAGCGTCGAATAGCCGGCCACCGGCCGAGGTCTGCGGGCAATTGATCCCCCGGTCAACCTGCTGTTGGATGATGCGTCGTTCCGCCTCCCCTATGTCAAGGGATGGCAGGGAGGGCACCCGGCCGGTGAGGGCGTAGAGGTAGCCGATGGCCAGGCGGTAGGGGGCGCGGATGGCCGCTTCGCCGCCGGGCATAGGCAGGTACTCTAGATGCCCCGCCCGCCGGAAGCCACGGTAGTCGGCCACCAGGAACTCACCGCCCCAGATGCGCCCGTCGGTTCCATAGCCGGTGCCATCCCAGGCCACGCCTATGACCGGGCCGTCATCCGGCGACCAGCCGTTGTCGGCCAGGCAACCGGCGATGTGGGCGTGGTGGTGTTGGATGGGGACTGAGGATTGGAGATTGGAAACTTGAGATTTTGCGTATTTGGTCGCCAGGTACTCCGGGTGCATATCGTAGGCGATGATCTCCGGCTCGATGCGGAACAGCCGCTTGTACAGTTCGATCGTGGTCTCGAAGTGCTCCAGCGTCTCCAGGTTCTCCATATCGCCGATGTGCTGGCTGAGAAAGGCGTATTCGTCCCTGGTGACGCAGAAGGTGTTCTTGAGTTCGGCCCCGCAGGCCAGGATTTGTCTGACTTTGAACGGGAGTTTTGTGGGAAAGGGGGCGTAACCGCGTGAGCGACGGATGGGCTGGGAGAGAGCGGTTTCAGGTTCCAAAGTTCCAGGTTTCAGGTTAGAACTTGAGGGGTGAAATGTGAAACGTGAGACGTATGGCACAAACCAGACTGAGTCGTCGTAGCGGGCGTAGATGTCGCGATTGTGCAGCAAGAAGTAATCGGCCAGGTGGGCCAAACGGCGCAGCGCCTCGTCGTTGTCGCGGGCGATGGGCTCCTCGGACAGGTTGCCGCTGGTCATCACCAATGGCCGACCCACGTCCCGCAGGAGTATGTGGTGCAGCGGCGTGTAGGGGAGCATCACTCCGAGATAGTTGTTGCGCGGAGCCACCAGCCGAGAGATGTTCGACTCGGGCCTCCACTGCAACAGCACGATGGGGCACTGGGGTGAGGTCAACAACCGTTCCTCCTCCTCCGAGACCCAACAGTGCTGTTTGACTTCCTCCAGCGTGGCCATCATCACCGCCAGCGGCTTGGCCGGGCGCTTTTTCCGCTCTCGCAGCGTGCGTACTGCCGCCTCGTCGGTGGCGTCGCAGGCCAGGTGGAAGCCGCCCAGCCCTTTGATGGCGACGATGGCCCCCGCCTGCAACAGACGGGCGGCCTGGGCGATGACGTCGTCGGCTTTAGGCTTCAGGGTTTCAAGTTGGGGACTTGGGACCAGCCAGACGTGTGGCCCACAGGCCGGACAGGCGTTCGGCTGGGCGTGAAAGCGCCGATCCAGCGGGTCGTCGTACTCCGCCTGGCACTGCGGGCACATGACGAAGTCCCGCATGGTGGTCAGCGGGCGGTCGTAGGGAATGTCGGCGATGATAGTGAAGCGCGGGCCGCAATTGGTGCAATTGGTGAAAGGGTAACGGTAACGGCGGTCGGCCGGGTCCAACAGTTCGCGCAGGCAATCGGGGCAGGTGGCGATGTCGGGAGAGATGAGTTGGTAGCGCCCCTCCTCCGCCACACTGTGGCGAATCTCGAAGGTCGTGGAGCCGACCGGCGGCACATCGGTGATCTCGATGCCTTCTACACGCGCCAAGGGCGGCGCTTTCCCCTCCAAATCACGCACAAACGCCGCCAGCGCGGCTGCCGAGCCTTCGACCTCGATCTCCACCCCGCCGGAATGATTAAGCACCCAGCCGGTCAGACCATATTCGTGCGCCAAGCGATAGACGAAGGGACGGAAACCAACCCCCTGCACCACGCCGCGCACGCTGATCGCCTTCCGTATCAACCCGCCCGGCACCTCTCAACCAGCCAGTCAATCCACTCCTGCACCCCCTCCCCCGTCTTGCAGGACATGGGGAAGAAGGCGACGTCGGGATTTAGCGCTTCGACGCCACGACGGAAGTAGTCCAGGTCGAACTGCAGTAAGGGCAGCAGGTCTACCTTGTTCAGCACCAGCACGTCCACAACGCTGAACATGCCAGGGTACTTGTATGGCTTGTCGTCCCCTTCGGGGCTGCTGGCGACTATGACCTTGAGGTGCTCCCCCAGGGCAAAATTAGTGGGACAGATAAGGTTGCCCACATTTTCGATGAACAACAGATCGGTCTCGTCGAGAGGCAATCTGGGCAAGGCAACACACACCATATTGGCGTCCAAATGGCAGGCTCCGCCGGTGTTGATCTGTACCGCCGGGATGCCCAGGCGGGCGATGCGGTCGGCGTCAATGCTCGAAGCGACATCGCCCTCGATCACGCCGATGCGCAGCCGACCCCGCAGCGGTTCGATGGTGCGCTCGATGAGGCTGGTCTTGCCCGCCCCGGGCGCGGCCATGATGTTCAAGACGAAAACGCCCTTCTCGTCGAACAGGCGCCGGTTTTCCTGCGCAATTTGCTCGTTGGCGCTCAGAATATCTTTAACAATTTGGACTTTCAAGATACGTCTCCCTTACGCGGGGTACAGGATGCAGGATGCAAGATGCAAATTATCACCTGTGGTACTTGCGCTGTTGGCCGGATGAGAGAACCAGAGCAGCGATGATTTCATCGAGCAATCGGATGCAGTGTTCGAACACTTGAGGCTTGAGAAAGCGACGGCCGCGATAATACCAGCCTCGAGATTCGCGGGCTGAGCCCAGGGCAACGCGCTGAAAGTAAGCATTCTCTTTTCCAAAACCACGCCCGTGTCCTTCATCAAGGTTGGCACAGATAGAGCCCGCACTATTTCCTGCTTCCTGCCTCCTGCCTCCTTACTCCACCTCGATGCTCTCCATATAAAACTCCCGCCCGGCGATGATCTCACCGCCCTGTGCCTGGCAGACCGGACAGGCCCAGTTGCCATCTTGCAGCGTGAACTCGTGGCCACAAGCACGACAGCGCAGACGGGCCGGCTGCCGCTCGAACGCCAGTTGTGCCCCCTCGGCCAGCGTGCCCTTGCTGACAAAATCGAAGTAAAACTGGACGCAGTCATCCACGATGCCCGAGAGTTCGCCGACGACCAGGTTGATGCGCGTGATGCGCTGAGCACCTGCCCGCCCGGCATACTCCAGGGCCAGATCAAGCATGCTTTGGGTCACGGCCAGTTCGTGCACTTACAACTCCAACTCGGCCAACACGGCCTCCACGGCGCGGGGAATGGCCGCCGCCACCGCCGGCGTGCAATCCTCACCGAAGGTCAACACGTCCTCCACCTCGATAGCAATGATAGTGATGGCTTCGTCGTCAGGCAACTTCATACCCATGCCTCGTCCCAGCGCCAGCGCACCGGGCAGGGAGAGATCATGCGTCGAGCCGGAATGTAACGAGGCTCGCAGGTCGTTGGGATGCAGACGGTGAACGTCACCTGGCTTGCCGTCACGGGTCTGAATCGCGTCCACCAGGACGACTCGTTCGTAACCGGCGATGAGGTCCAGCAGCCGCAGCCCTCCGAGGCTTGCCTCGGCGAAGGTCACATCATCCCGCCGGCAGCGCACCGCCAGCGCTCGCACAACGTGAATGCCCACCCCATCGTCGGTCAGGATGGGATTGCCCAGACCCACTACCAGCGTCTTCAAGGCAAGTGTCATCAAACAAGGCAAATTGGTAGCCCGGTAAATCGGTCCCCACGACCAACTTACCGACTACCAATCTACCAATCTACCAATCTACCGACTACTCGACAAACCGGGTCAGCCGCTCTACGACGTTTCCGTCGGCATCACGGATCAGCACCTCCAGCGGCATCTGGCCGGGCATAGTGTGGGTGGCGCAGGCCATGCAGGGATCGTAGGCTCGGAAGGCCATCTCCACCCTATTCAGCAACCCCTCGCTAATGACCTGGCCTTTCTTGATCAACGCCTGTGCCGCCTTTTTGATGGAGATGGAGATGGGCGCGTAGTTGTTGGTCGTGCCGACGATGAGGTTACACTTCTGCATGATGCCCCTCTCGTCGGTGATGTAGTGATGGGTCAACGTGCCGCGTGGCGCTTCGACGATGCCCACTCCCTCGTCCGGCGTCTCGGTGGGGATGTTGCGCACGTGCGGGTCGGTGATCTCGGGGTCGGTCGCCAGTTCGACGACGCGCTCGGCGGCGTAGAGCAGTTCGATCAGGCGGGCCCAGTGCATGGCCAGCGTGTTGTGCACCGGCTTGCCGCCTAACGTGTCGTACATCTGCTCGTAGGCCTCCTGCGCCCGTGGCGTGGCCATGCCGTCGGCGGCGTTGAGCCGGGAAAGGGGCGTGGCCTGATAGACGCCGCTATCCTTGCCGGTGACGAACCCCTTCCAGCCCACCTTCTTCAGGTAGGGGAACTTGAGGTAAGTCCAGGGCTCGACGTGCTCGGCGACCACGTCCAGGTATTCCTCCGGGGCATATTTGACGAACTCATTCCCCTCTGGATCCACGACGCGCACCTTACCGTCATAGAAGTTGACCTTGTTGTTCTCGTCCACCAGACCCATATAATACATCGGCGTGGTGAAGGCCTCGGAGAGAATCATATCCACGTAGCCCTTGTTCTCCAACACCACGTCGTGAAACAGTTGCAGGCCGAACTGGCCGAACTCGACCAGTTCGTGGCCTATGGCCTCGATCTCCGCCCGTTCCTCCTCATTGATGGCCTTACTCACACCGCCGGGGAGTGCGCCGACGGGATGGATGGTCTTGCCGCCTAACATGCCGATGATGTCCATCCCCAGGGCGTGCCAGCGGATGATCTTGCTGCCGAGTTCCACGCCGATCTTGTGAATCACACCCAAGATGTTGCGCTCGGCGGGCGGTGCATCCGGCCCTAGCACGAAATCGGG
>QMOC01000240.1 GCA_003648085.1 Chloroflexota bacterium | reverse complement strand
GCCAGTTTGCTCGTGTAGCCCATCAGGAACCAGAGCATCGCCTGCTCCGGCGTCAGTTTTGCGACAGGGGGCAGGACTCCGTTGGCGTCGGCGGTCAGGAAGAGGATGGTGCGGGGGTGGCCGCTCATTGAGGAGATCTTAATATTGGTCAGGAAGGAGAGCGGGTAGGAAGCGCGGGAGTTGGGGGTATATCGCTCATCATCCACATCGAAGACGCCCCAGGGATACATCATGCAGTTCTCGACGATAGCGCCGTGGTCCAGGTAATGAGCCTCATGAAAGACGGCGTTCCAGATTTCCGGCTCCTTCTCCTGGCGCAGGTTGATCAACTTGGCGTAACATCCATTCTCGAAGTTGGCGATGCCGTTGTCGCTCCAGCCGTGCTCGTCGTCGCCCAGCAGCGCCCGGCGCGGGTCGGCCGAAAGCGTCGTCTTGCCCGTGCCGGAAAGCCCCAGGAGCAACGCACAGTCACCTCCCGGCCCCTCGTTGGCCGAGCAGTGGAGGGGCAGGATACCCTCGCCGGGTAGGATGTAGTTCATCACGGTGAAAATGAGTTTTTTGACGCTGCCGCCGTAGGCCGAACCGTAAACGACCCCGAGCATACGGTCGAAGTCCATCGCCACGGCCATGTTCGAGGTCTGGCCGTCGGGGAGTTTGCGCAGCCGACCCTCGTAGCGGACGCGGTTCAGTTTGTCGTAGGGGCAGACCAGGAGGGTGAAGCCCCGGTGGGCGAAGATACTGCGCCCGATGTCCTCGGGCACG
Organism: Chloroflexota bacterium; assembly: GCA_003648085.1. GTDB lineage: Bacteria > Chloroflexota > Anaerolineae > B4-G1 > B4-G1 > B30-G15. The sequence continues at coordinate 4,288 of QMOC01000240.1, read as the reverse complement.
GGGCGGAACATGTTGTCGGTGAAGAGCGCCGTCAGCGCCTGGTCCGAGACCGTTTGCACGGGCAGGGCGTAGGAGGTGTCCGCCCCCACCACCCGGTCCGTCACGTACAGTCGGGGTTTCCGAAAGAGGGTCTTCAGCGCGTCCTCGAACAGCATATCGAAGGTGTCGGGCTCCATCGGGATGTTGTTGGGGGAGTCCCAGTCAATGGTTCCCTCACTTTGCGGGTGGCGCACGATGTAGGTGTCTTTGGGGCTGCGGCCGGTGGATTCGGGGGGCGTCCACGTCGCCAATGCGCCGTTAGCAGCGACGATAGCCTCCTTGTTATCTACCGCGGCCTGGATCATCGTTCTGCGGTCGGGGTTACAGAGTACGTTTGGGTGTCGTTGCAGAACCTGGGTCAGGTTCTCTTTGTGAGGTGGTTCCGTCACTTTGGCCTCCTTAATTTGTTGCCGCGTAATGGTTTACCGCGCCGTTCCCAGAACCACTGAAACACTGAAGCCCTGATTTCAGTGTCTCAGCCGTGGCGGGGAGGTGCAAGACCTGGCCCCTACCCCGGATTGTTGGGAAGATCCGGCGGGAAGATCTTGCCGGGGTTAAGGATGTTGTTGGGGTCCCAGGCCCGCTTGATGCGCTTTTGCATCTCGACGGCCACCGGCCCCATAGCCATTTCCAGGTAGGGGCGCTTGAGCACCCCCACCCCATGCTCTCCGGAGAGGGAGCCGCCCAGTTCGACCGCCGCACGGAAGAGGTCGCCCACCACTCCCTTGACCCGCTGCATCTCATCCGGATCGCGCTTGTCGAAGAGGATGTTGGGGTGCAGGTTGCCGTCGCCGGCGTGGCCGAAGATGACGATGGGCAAGCCCCACTTGGCCGAGATCTCCTTGATCCTAGTGATCATCTCCGGGACGGCGCTGTGGGGCACGGTGACATCCTCGCCCAGTTTATTGGGTCGGATGCGCCCCAGGGAGCCGGATATGGAACTGCGCGCTTTCCACATCTCCTCGCTCTCCTCCGGCGTGGCGGCCACGCGCACCTCGCTGGCCCCGTTCCGGCGGCAGATCTCGGCGGCGGTCTCGATGCCCCGCATCGCGTCCGCCTCGTCGCCGTCGGTCTCGATGAGCAGGATGGCCTCGACGTCGAGGGGCAGCCCGATGTGGAGGTACTCCTCCACGCTCTTGATGGCCGTCTCGTCCATGATCTCCACCATGGAGGGATTGGCACCGCTGGCCAGGACGGCGTTGATGGCCTGGCCGGCGTCGGTCAGGCGGGGGAAGATCGCCTGGGCCGTGCGCGTGGTCTCGGGCGCGGCGATGAACCTGACCGTCACCTCGGTGATAACGGCCAGTGTGCCTTCGGAGCCAGTCAGCAGGTGCACCAGGTCGTAGCCGGTGACGTTCTTGGTCGCTTTGCCGCCCACGCGCATGATCCGCCCGTCGGCCAGGACCACCTCCAGGGCCATGACGTAGTGGCCGGTGATGCCGTACTTGAGGCAACGTGCGCCACCGGCGTTGCAGGCGACGTTGCCACCGAGCGTGGAGTAGTGGTCGCTCGTGGGGTCCGGCGGGTAGAAGTAGCCCTCCCGGGCCACGGCGTCCGCCAACTCCGAGGTGATGATGCCGGCCTGGGCCGTGGCCATCATGTTGTCGCGATCTATCTCCAGCAGGCGATCCATGCGGGTCAGGGGCAGCACGATCCCCCCGCTGAAAGGGATCGAGCCGGCCGCCAGGCCGGTCCCCATCCCACGGGGCACGACGGGGATCACCTCTCGATTGGCCACTTTGAGCACCTCAGAGACCTCCTGTGTGCTGCCGGGCAGCACGACCAGGTTGGGCCTGGCGGAGGTAAATGTGGCATCGTAGGAATAGGCCACCAGGTCCTCCGGCGCGGTCAGCACGTACCGCTCGCCGACGATGGATTTCAATTCGTCAATGATGTTCTGCTCAGGCATCGCTCTCTCCTTCAAGTTGTCGCGCCACCACCTCGGCCAGGTCCATCACGCGGAGGCGCACTCTCTCGCGGCGGGCGGCCCCGGCCAGGGTGCGCTTGCACTGCTGGCAGGAGACGACGATGTAGCCGGCCCCTGCATCCTGGGCCTGCTGTAACCTGCGGCGGGGCAGCGCCTGGGCCAACTCCCGGTTGTAGGTCTCCAGGTTGCCGCCGCCCCCGCAGCAGAGCGAATTCTCGTGGTGGTCGGCCATCTCGACCAACTCCAGTTCGGGGATGGCCCGCAGCACTTCGCGCGGGGGTTCGTAGATGCCGCTCTTGCGGCCCAGGTCGCACGAATCGTGGTAGGTCACGGTGACCGGCCAGGGCTTGAAACGCAGTCGTCCCTCGCGGGCCATCGCGGCCAGAATCTCCGTTTCGTGCAGGATCTCGAGGCCGTCCAACTCTCCGTCGTCGAGCAGTTGGGGGTAGATGTATTTCCACATATGATAGCACGAGGGGCAGGTCATCACAACTCTGCTCGCGCCGGTGGCCCGCACCGCCGCGACGTTGTGTCGCGCCAGTTCCATGGCCCGCTCGGCCTCCCCGTTGAGGAAAAGGGGATAGCCGCAGCAGCGCTCATCGCCGCCCAGAAGGGCATAGTTGAGGCCGGCCTTCTCGAGGATCTCGACCAGCGATTGAGGGATGCTGTAACTGGCCGGGAAGAGCGACGACACGCAGCCGACGAAGTAGGCCACCTCGGCCCGGCTGGCGTGATCCAGGCCGATGGGCCTCGCTTCCAGGTTGGCGGTCCAGCCCAGGCGTTGTTCGTTCTCCTCGCCGGAGATGTTGCCCGCAGCGACGATGGTCTCGCTCAAGCGCCGCAGCGATGGGGGCAGCAGGCCGCTGTGGGCCAGGTCGGCGCGGGCCCGGTTGAGGATCGCGTCCAGCGCGACGCCGCTGGGGCAGGTCTCCCGGCAGGCTTCGCACATCAGGCAGGTGTAGAATTTGTCGGCGTAGACCTCGCCGATCTTCAGGTCGCCCTCGCCGGTGGCGCGATAGAGGGCCACCCGGCCGCGCGGCGACAGCGTCTCGATGAGCGTCTCCCGGTAGATCGGGCAGACGGAGAGGCATTTTCCACAGCGGATGCAGTGGAGGGCCTCCTCCTCGGCGGAGCGTTGGGGTGCGGTGGTTGGTTGGTTCACGGTTGGGTTGTACCTCCAGAGCGTCAAAAGTCAGGCGTCAAGCGTCAAACGTCAAGCGTCAAACGTCAAGTGTCAAACGTCAAGTGTCAGGCGTCGGTCGGTGTTGTTCTGTGCCCGGTTCGAGGCGGCGGAGGAGTTCCTCCACCGGCGGGCGGAGTTCGGCGGGGAGCCCTTCCAGGGCGTCCTCTCCACGGATGCCCACCAGGATGCGCTCCAGGCTGCGGCCCAGGGCGCGCAGTTCCGGCGGGGCGGCGAGGGCCTGGAGCGCCTGGGCGACGATGTTGTAGGCCAGTTGCCCGGCCTGGGCATCCCCCCGGCAGCCGGCCTCGACGAGGGCGAAGAGTTGGTCGAGGGTGAGCACGTCCTGGTCGCGCCGGCCTTCCTCGCGCCGGTCTGAAGAGCCGACGCTGGGCGGGACCTCACCGCGCCGGCCTGAAGAGCCGGCGCTGGGTTGAGCCTCCCAGCGCCGCCTGGCGGCGCCTCCCCCCTCCAGCGCCGCCAGGGTGCGGCGGATGATGAGGGCATCCCAGGCATCCAGCCCATCCGTCAGGCTTTCCAGGTCTCGCTCGCCTGCGAGGATGCGGCGGATGACGGGCGGCAGGTTGCGCCAGTCCTCGGTGGCCGCCATCTGTCGTAGTGCCTCCTCTACCGCCCCCCTCGCTTCCTCGCTTCCCTCACACGCCGCGACGACGGCGGCCACGACCGGCCCTACCCATTGGGGCAACTGCGCCTCCGCCCCCGCGAAAGCGGCGAAACTCTCCTGCTCCCTGCGCCGCCAGGCCCGGGCCTCCTCCGCCCGCCCCCGCCGCTTGGCGATAATAGCCAACGTGGCATAGGTTTTCCAGACCTCGGATGAGGGGTCATCAAGCGCCTCGCGGATTTCCCGCGCTCGATGGGCGTACTCCTCCGCCTCGGCCAGGAGGTCGCGGCCGCGGAAGGGGGCCGGGCGCTCCTCCGGCGGCAGGGCCTCCACGTCCAAAAGGAGCGCGGCCAGGTTGTTGGCGCAGACGGCCTCATAGCGTCGGTCGCCCAGCGCGTGGAAAGCGTCCAACGCGCGGCGGACCCAGGATTCGGCCTCGGCGGGGCGGCCGGCGAGTTGGCACACGCGGCCGAGTTGGCTGGCGGTAGAGGCCGCATACGCCAGATTGCCCATGTCCTCG
>QMOC01000239.1 GCA_003648085.1 Chloroflexota bacterium | reverse complement strand
CACTGCACAGGCGACCGGGCGATAGAGATTTTCGCCGAGGAGTACGGGGAGGATTTCATCAGGGTTGGCGTGGGGATGGTACTGGATGTTGAGCCATAGGAAAACCTAACCAAGGGGGGTATGCAACATGGAGTGGAAAAACATCTTGATAGCATCTTCAGCGTTTGGACTATACGTCATCTGCCCTAGGATGAGCGCGATGATAGTCCAGCAGGCGAAGATGAAAGGTCTCAATCTCTATGCTGTCATAGTCCTGGGAGCCTTGATATCCATACCGCTGTTCGTGATACTATCGCGCATAACGATCAGGTTCGGTACCGGGTGGGCGATACTCTTCGCCGCTGCAGGCGACGTTGCTGCGGCAGCCCTGCTTGGAGTGATAGATCTAAAGACGGGAGTGGAACTGGCGATAATAACGGTGTTCGTCTACATTGGAATCAGGCTGGCCCCGGTGATATCGGGCTGCATTTTCCAGTAAGTGAGGGGGAATAGATGAAACTCACGGTACAACACGTGGACGGCTTGCGCTTCCTGGTGACGGTGGGGGAGCACGCTGTGGTCGTGGACGCGGCACCGGAGGATGGAGGCGGAGGTACCTCCACAAGCGCACCTCAGTTGTTCGCAGCGGCGTTGGGGGCCTGCATTCTGGAGTTCGTGGCCAACTCCTGCCGGCTGCGTGGCGTGCCCTTCGAACATCTGAGCCTGGAGTTGGAGTACGAGGAAGTGAAGCGTCCTCGCCGCATCGGTGAGGTACGGGCGACGATCCACATCGAGCCGGAGCCGGATGAGGCGACGAAGCGCAGACTGCTGGGTGTGGCGCGCCACGTCACGCTGATGAACACGCTCGCCCGCCCGCCGGAGGTTGCCATTCAGTTTATTACCGGGGCAGCGGATGAGGAACGGATAAGCGGATAGCCTTCCCGCATTGCAACCTCATCCGCTTATCCGCTGTCTATCCGCTGCACCGGCCAATGAGGCGGTAAACAAATACGTGGGAACTCTCACCTCTCGTGAGGGAGGATCAGGGTGGGAGAGGAGATTGCATGGCATCAAAACCCATCTACCTGGACTACAACGCCACCACGCCCATTGACCGTCGCGTGGCGGAGGCGATGTTGCCGTACCTCTACGAGCACTTCGGCAACCCGTCCAGTTCGCATCCCTACGGCGTGGAGGCCAGGCGGGCAGTCGAGCATGCCCGCGCACAGGTGGCGGCGCTGCTGGGCTGCCGGCCGGCCGAGATCATCTTCACCAGCGGCGGCAGCGAGTCCAATAACACCGCCATCAAGGGCGTGGCCGCCGCCTATCGCGAGCGCGGCAGCCACATTATCACCTCGGCCATCGAGCACCCGGCGGTGCTGGAGCCCTGCCGCTGGCTCGAAAGCCAGGGCTACCACATCACCTACCTGCCGGTGGACGAGTACGGGATGGTAGACCCCGCCGACGTCGAGCGGGCCATCACGCCCGAGACCATCCTGGTGACCATCATGCATGCCAACAACGAGGTCGGCACCGTCCAGCCCATCGCCGCAATCGCGACCATCGCCCACCGCCACGGCGCGCTGATGCACACCGACGCGGCGCAGTCGGTGGGCAAGATTCCGGTGCGCGTGGACGAGTTGGGGGTGGATCTGCTTTCGGTGGCAGGACACAAACTCTACGCGCCCAAGGGGGTCGGTGCGCTCTACATTCGCTCCGGCGTCAGGCTGGTCAAATTCGTTCACGGCGCCGACCATGAGGCCAACCGCCGCGCCGGCACCGAAAACGTGTTGGGGATCGTCGGGCTGGGCCAGGCGGCCGAGATCGCCGGGCGGGACCTGGAACGCAATATGGCCCACATGCGCACTATGCGTGACCGGCTGTGGGCCGGTCTGACCCGCGAACTGGACACCCCCGGCCTGCTCAGGTTGAACGGCCACCCGGATGAGCGGTTGCCCAACACGCTCAGCGTCGGTTTCCGCTCCATCGAGGCCAACACGCTCCTTGCGGAGATCGGCGAGCAGGTGGCGGCCTCGGCCGGGGCGGCCTGCCACGCCGACCAGGTGGATGTCTCGACGGTACTCCAGGCGATGCAGGTGCCGCTGGAGTACGCCATGGGCACCGTGCGCTTCTCCGTCGGCAGGATGACCACCGCCGAGGAGATTGATCGGGCCGTCGAGGTCGTTGCAGCGGCCGTGCGACGGTTGCAACCGGAGGGGCCGCTGGTCGCGCCCGTGCTGGCCGAGGTTGGCGAGATCAAGCTGACCCACTACACCCACGGTCTGGGGTGCGCCTGCAAGTTGCGCCCCCAGGAGTTGGAGCGGGTGCTGGCCAAACTGCCCCTGCCAACCGACCCTGCCGTGCTGGTCGGTGTGGAGACGTCCGACGACGCCGCCGTCTACAAACTGGACGACGACCTCGCGATCGTGCAGACGGTGGATTTCTTCACCCCCATCGCCGACGATCCCTACGACTTTGGGGCGATCTCCGCCGCCAATTCGCTCAGCGACATCTACGCGATGGGCGCCCGGCCGCTCTTCGCGCTCAACATCGTCGCCTTCCCCTCGAACCGCCTCCCGGTGGAGGTGCTCCACCGTATCCTGCAGGGCGCGCTCGACAAGGCCGCCGAGGCCGGCGTGAGCGTCATCGGCGGGCACACGGTGGACGATACCGAGCCCAAATACGGGATGGCCGTCACCGGCGTCGTGCACCCCAAGCGGGTGCTGACCAACGCGGCGGCCCGCCCCGGCGACCAGATTGTGCTGACCAAGCCCATCGGCACGGGGATCATCGCCACGGCGGTCAAGCGCGGCCTGGCGGACGAGGCCACGGCGCAGGAGGCCATCGCGCTGATGGCGGCGCTCAACCGGGACGCGGCTGAAGCGATGGTGGAGGTGGGTGTCTCGGCCTGCACCGACGTGACCGGCTTTGGGCTGCTGGGCCACCTGCGGGAGATGACGGCCGGCGCGGGGGTGGACGCGGTGGTCTACGCCGACCGCGTGCCGGTGCTGGGGGCGGCCTGGACGTTCGCCGGGGCCGGCGTCGTGCCGGGCGGCACGCGGGACAACCTGGCCTTCGTCGAGCCGCATGTGGACTGGGATGAGGCCATCTCTGAGGTGCAGAAACTGATCCTGGCCGACGCGCAGACCTCCGGCGGGCTGCTCATCGCCGTGGGGCGGGAGCGGCTGGACACGCTGCTGGCGGCGCTGGCGGAGCGCGGCGTGGTCGAGGCGGCACACATTGGCGCGTTTACCACTCCAGGCCCCGGCCGCATCGCTGTCCGCCAGGGGCGTGTTCCGTTCGCGGCGGGAGAGGATAGGTGAGAGATGAAGGCGATGCCGACGCTACGGGAAATTCTGGAAGGATATAAACGTTTCAACGCCTGGGAACTCGAGGAACAGAAAAGAGAGTTGCCGTGCTTGACTGTCGAGGAAAGCCTGATGCAATTCTTTGAACTGTGTGATCTGGCGCGCACACTGGCGCCCAATGCAGAGCGAATCTTTCTCGAACAAGACGAGGCCCACTGGATTGCGCTGCACCAGAAACTCCAACGAGCGGCAAAGGTGATGATTGATGCACAAACAACTTGAGGCCTTGTGCGAGGTAAAAGCGTTTCTCGATCAGCACACTGTTCGGCACCTCGTCATCGGGGGGATAGCCAACGCAGTGTGGGGTAGGCCACGTGCCACGCGTGATGTGGACTTCAAAGTGCTCATCGGCGAACGCACGATCGGCGAATTCGTCACCCTCGTCGGCACACGGTTCAAATTTCGCGTGCCCGATCCCGTCGCTTTTGCCCAACGGACCTACGTGGTGCCGATCTACGCGAGCAACCACATCGGGGTTGATCTTGGGATCGGCTTTCTCCCCTACGAAGAACAAGCCGTTGAAAAGGCCGTCGTCACAGAGTACAGCGGCGTGACATTCCCCGTGTGTACGGCGGAAGATTTGATCATTCATAAAGCCATCTCCGAACGCGGGAAAGATTGGGATGACATCGAAGGCGTGCTCGCACGGCAAGGTGACAGGTTAGATCAGGCCTACATCGTGCGTTGGCTCACACAATTCGCGCAAGCGTTGGAGCGGCCGGAACTGGTGCAGCGCTACAGGGATTTGTGGGGGAAGGTGAAAAGGACGGGAGATGCCGGAGAAGAGCAGACGAGTTGATTGCCGTTCGCCGGCCACGCAAACGAAAGGAGCAAAGCAATGAGAGTGCGACCGTTCTCTGTAATGAGCCTCATTGTGAGCCTTGCCTTGCTGCTGGCCCTTGTGCCCGGCGGCGTTGTGCCCACGGCGGCCCAGGCGCAGCCGACGGCCCCGGATGCGTCAGCCTCGGAATCGCTGAATGCACTGAGTAACACTGAAAGCGCCGAAATCAGCACCCTCAGCGTCCCCTCAGCGGCTTCAGTGGTTCAGGTGCCCGGTGCACCCACCACTGCCGCGCCGCCTGAACCACTGAACACACTGAGCAACACTGAGGCCACTGAAGCCCATTTCAGTGATTCCAGTGCGCCTTCAGTGTCGTCAGTGGTTCAAGCCCCCACCGCCGACGCCGAAAACGTGGAGTTCGTGGGCCACATTGGTGGCGTCACCTACGCCGTGGCTGTGCACGGGGACTATGCCTACATCGGCGAGGGGTATAGTCTGACCATCCTCGACATCTCCGATCCAGTCTCACCAACCGTGGTAGGCAAGACGGCCCCGCTACCAGGCATCGTAAAAGGCCTGGCCGTCGCCAGGGACTACGCCTACGTCGCCGACTGAGATGGTGGCCTGTGGGTGGACGCCAGAGACACGCACATCGTGCATCTGGATTGGAGCAATGTGGAAACCGCTACGTTGGAAATAGACCACGGCAGCGACGGCACGATAGACGAAACGCTGGAGTTGGAAAACCAGGTGAAGCAGGTCTATCTCCCCCTTATCCTGCGCAGCTACTGAGAGGCATCCACGGGCCGGGGTAGGCTGCGGCCTGCCCCGGTGCCCCAACAAACGACGGCAAACTGCGCCTGGCATAGGACTACTGTTCGGCGAATCGGGATAGCCCAGGACGCAGGGTGACAGACCCTGCGCCAGCGCTTGATGGGGAGCGGT
>QMOC01000238.1 GCA_003648085.1 Chloroflexota bacterium | reverse complement strand
TACCAATCTTACCAGACTCTACCGTTTTCGCCAAGTGCGATGAATGACGAATCACTACGACTTCTGGCCGACGGTATGCTGGGCAAACTGGCGAAGTGGCTGCGGCTGCTGGGTTACGACACTGCCTACGACAACGCCGCCAGCGACCCCGAACTGGCCCGCCGCGCCCGCGCCGAAGGCCGAATCTTGCTCACCCGCGACCACGAACTGGCAGCCCGCCGTGGCCTGCGCACGCTGCTGATCCAATCGGAGACACTGGAGGAGCAACTACGGGAGGTGCGCGACGCCCTCGGTCCCCCACTCCACCCGGCTCTCTCCCGCTGTGCTGTGTGTAACGCTGTGCTGGAACCTGTCTCCCCCGCCGAAATCGCCGACCGCGTGCCCCCCTATGTACTGAGGACCCAGTCCGAGTTCCGCCGTTGCCCTGGCTGCGGGCGGGTCTACTGGCCGGGTACCCACATCCAGATGATGCATGATCTGATAGAGAGGTTCAATGCAGGAGAGCCCGACGGTGCCTGAATGTCCCCGTTGCGGCGGCCCGATTGGAGCCGAAACGGACCTCTTTACCTTTCACGCTTATGGGGTATAATAGGGGTGGAGAAGCACTGGAACAAGGAGACAGGAATATGGAATTCACAGTGCCTGCTCAGCCGATGATGGTCGAGCGGTTGCGACGGCAACTTTCAGGTCTGATGTACATCGAGGAGCATGAGGTGGTGCAGCCCCCCGATGCGGTGATCGCCTTTCGGGGCCAGGTGCACGGCGATACGGAGACTGCCTTTGAGCACATGACGCGGCGCTTTGCCGCCCTCGGCTACACCGCCTGGCTCCGCAGCCGACCCGGCGGAAGGCACGAGGTCGTCGCCACCAAAGGCGTGGTCAAGCCCCGGCCGAGCCGGGTGTGGCTCAACGTGGTGCTGTTCCTGGCGACACTCCTCACCGTGCTCTACATTGGCGCCAGATACGCGCTGGCGGATGCTAGGGTGCTCACCAACAACTCGCCGCCAGTTGATGTGTTACTGATGCCACTGACCCATTTATACTGGGGGCTTCCCTTCGCGGGCACATTAATGGGCATCCTCCTGGCCCACGAACTGAGCCACTACTTCGTCGCCCGACGATATGGCTCGCCCGTCAGCCTGCCCTACTTCATCCCCATGCCCAATATCCTTGGGACGATGGGCGCGGTCATCGTGCAGCGGGCGCCGATGCGCAACCGTAAGGCCCTGTTCGACATCGGCGTCGCCGGCCCTCTGGGTGGCCTCATCGTCGCCATCCCCCTGCTCATCCTGGGGCTGGCGCTTTCCAGCGTCGGACCTCCTCCTCCCGACGTAAAGGTCGCCCTACAAGAAGGCAATTCGCTGCTCTACCTGGCGCTCAAATACCTGATGTTCGGTAAAATCCTCCCCAGCAACGGGGTGGACGTGTGGCTGCATCCGGTCGCCTTCGCCGCCTGGGCCGGGCTGCTGGTCACGATGATCAACCTGATACCGGTAGGGCAACTGGACGGCGGGCACGTCAGTTACGCGCTGCTGGGCCGCCGAGCGTGGACGCTGGGCTACGTTCTCATCGTGGCAATGATAGCCTGGGGAGGGATTTTGATGATGCTCGGCAATGGAGCCGGCGGATTCTGGCTGACCTGGGGCTTTCTGAACCTGCTGCTAAACGCACGCCACCCGCCACCGCTTGACGATGCCACCAAGCCCGATTGGCGGCGGGTTGCGCTGGGGCTGCTGGTGTTGCTGATCTTCGTCCTGACCTTCATGCCCGCGCCATTGCGGGAAATCCAGGTAAGATGAGGAGGTATTTGTCTACCGGGTGAGGGGCAACAGATGAATAGCGGATAAATGAGTAGCGCCGGTAGAGACACATCACCAAACGCCCCTGCCGCTCTATCCGTGGCGTACTGCCATCCGCTTATCCGTTATCATCCGCTGCGCCGGACAAGACGGTAAACAAGCACATGAGGAGTACCCAATGATCCACGGTGTCGAGATCAAAGAACTGGTGACCCACACGGACGAGCGGGGCTTCTTCCGTGAGATCATCCGCGCCAGCGATGCCATCTTCCCGGAGGGCTTCGGCCAGTGGAGCCACACCATGTCCTACCAGGGCGTGGCCAAGGCCTGGCACGTGCACCAGAGGCAGACGGACTGGTGGTATGTGGCGGCGGGCACCATCAAGGCAGCCCTCTACGACACCCGCCTCGATTCGCCTACCTATGGCGAGTTACAGGAATTGCTGATGGGAGAGGGGCAGCCCCCGATAGTGTTGAAAATCCCACCCGGCGTGGCCCACGGCTACCGGGTGCTGAACGGGCCAGCGCACGTTTTTTACGTGACCTCCCACGAGTACGACGGCAGCGATGAGGGGCGCATCCCCCACGACGACCCCGAGATTGGCTACGACTGGACGGCGGGGCCACGGATCACGTGAGACCTCAGGCCTTCCTAGCCCTCCTCCTCGTTGCCGACCTTCAGCGGGCCCTCCAGCGGCTGCTGAGCGCGTTCCCCCAGCAGGCGCGATTTCTTGTAGGCTGCCCAGATGGCTTTGGAGAGGATCGTGCGCATCCTTCCCTTCTCCAACTGGTAGATCGCCTCGGCGCTGGTGCCACCGGGGGAGGTGACCATATTGCGCAATTGGGCTAGGTGGAGGTCCGATTGCTGGGCGAACTTGGCGGAGCCGAGCACCGTCTGGATGACGAGCGTGCGTGCCTGGCGACGGGAGAAACCCAGGTGCACCGCCGCGTCCACTAACGCCTCCATCAGCAGGAAGACGTAGGTGGGACCGGTGCCGCTGACGGCGGTGGCCATGTTCAGCGCGTCCTCGTGGGTGACGTACATCTCCAGGCCCATCGTCTGCAAGATGGCCTGCGTCTGGGCACGCTGCTCTTCGGTGACCGCAGGCGCAGCGGTCCACACGGTCATCCCCTCCCCAATCTGAGCCGGGGTGTTGGGCATGGTGCGCACAACAGCATCGTGGTTGAGCCCGGCGCGGATGGTGGTGATGGGACTCCCCGCGACGATGGAGAACACCAGCGCGGTGGGCCGGATGTGACCGCGCAACTCGGCCAGCACAAAGGGCAGCACCTGGGGCTTGACCGACAGAATCACGATGTCGGCCTTGCCGGCGGCCGCGACGTTATCGGTGGTGACGCGCACACCGTAGCGGGCCCGCAGTTCGTCACCCCGTTCAACCCGCGGGCCGCTGGCGATGATCTGCTCCGGTGTCACCTCACCGGCGCGTAGCAGCGCCTGGATCATCGCCTCGGCCATCGTCCCGCTGCCGATGAAAGCGAGCGTCAATTCTTGTAGTTCACCCGTTGCCATTGCTCCTCCTCATCAATATCAATCTTGTCGCCCCCCGATCTGAAACATATCCCCCTCCTTAGGCACTGCCACGTCGCGCACGCCCAGTTGCCGCAGTCCATCGGCCAACGCCGCCGCCGGGCCGGGGTCGCCATGCACGACGAAGGCGCGCCGCAGGTCGCGGGCGATGGGTCTCACCCAACTCAGCAGCCCATTCCTATCGGCGTGGGCGCTGTAGCCATTGATAACCTCGACGCGGGCTCGCAGGGGGAACTCCTCGCCGAAGATCTTCACCACCTTCTGCCGCTCGACCAGCCGCCGGCCCAGCGTGTGCGGGGCCTGCCAACTGACGATCAGCACCGCGTTGCGCGGGTCGCCGATGGTGTGCTTGAGATGATGTTGCACTCGCCCCGCCTCGCACATCCCCGAAGCGCTGATGATGACCGCCGGCCCCTCCAGGTCGTTGAGCGCTTTAGAGTCCTCTACGTTGCGGATATACCGCAGGCGGTCGAAGCCAAAGGGGTCAGGGTGGCGATCCTGGGCGATAAACTCCCGCAGTTCGTGGTCATAACACTCGGGATGAAGCCGGAAGACCTCGGTCACGTTCACCGCCAGGGGGCTATCCACGAAGATGGGCACGTCGGGCAGTTTGTGGGCGCTCGCCAGCCGGTGCAGGCTGTAGACGATCTCCTGCGTGCGACCGACGGCGAAGGCAGGGATGACGACTTTGCCGCCGTGGGCGCACGTCTCGCCGATCAGATTGCACAGCCGCTGCTCGGCCTCCTCGTGGGGCGGATGGAGCCGGTCACCGTAGGTGGATTCGATGATGAGCACGTCGGCCGGCGGCGCGGGGGTGGGGTCGCGCAGGATCGGCATATCCTGTCGCCCCAGGTCACCGCTGAAGAGCAATCGTGTCTGCCGCCCGCCCTCTTCGATCTCCAGCAGAACGATGGCCGAACCGAGGATATGCCCCGCGTCGAGGAAGGTGCAGCGCACCCCCGGCGCGATGGTCACGGGCTTCTCATAGCCCACGCTGACGAAGTGCTCCAGGCTGGCAATGGCGTCGGCGTGGGTGTAGATTGGCTCGACCGGCGGTAGCCCTTTGCGGGCACGCTTCTTGTTGACGTAGGCGACGTCGTGCTCCTGAATGTAGGCCGCGTCGCGCAACATCGCCGAGCACAGGTCGCGTGTGGCGAAGGTGCAGTAGATGGAGCCCCGGAACCCGTTGCGCACCAGGTTGGGGATATTGCCGGAGTGGTCAATGTGGGCGTGGGAGAGGATGAGAGCATCCACGCTCGCACCGTCGAAGGGCAGGTTGCGGTTGCGCTCGAAACTCTCCCGCCGCTTGCCCTGGAACAGCCCGCACTCCAGCAGGACGCGGCTCCCGTTGGCGGTGATGAGATGCTGGGAGCCGGTGACGGTCTGCGCTGCGCCAAGAAATTGTATCTTCATAGTGTAGACCTACCTTATCAGCCACATCGTGCGTGTCAGCCAGCCAACAGTCAGGAAGATATGTATCAGAGCGGTGGCTTGGAGAGACTGAAAGAACGGATGCGGCACACTTCGTCCTCCAGCCCTTTCTCGGTGTTCTCTGGTGATTGAACTCCTCTTTCTCCTACCCTACTCACCCAACCTGAATCTGATCGAGAGGCTGGGGAAGTTCATCAAACCGGGTATTCTCTGTCGGGCCTTATCGCCTCATCCCCGCCTCGTGCATTTCGGCGGCAGCGTTCTTGGCCGCCTCCTCCGGTGACCACTCCTCAAAGACCCGCTCCTGC
>QMOC01000237.1 GCA_003648085.1 Chloroflexota bacterium | reverse complement strand
TACAACACCCGCGACCTGCTGCGGACCTGCCTGCGCTCAGTCTACGCCAGCCATGGCGATTTCACCTTTGAGGTCTGCGTCGTAGACAACGCCTCGTCCGACGGCAGCGCCGAGATGGTTGCCGCCGAGTTCCCTCAGGCACGTCTGATCGTCAACGCGGAGAATGTGGGCTACGCCGGCGCCAACAACCAGGGGCTAGAAGCGTTCGGCTTCACGAGAGTCTCAAGTCCTAGATCCCAAACCCCGAGATTTGCGCTGCTCTTGAATTCGGATACGGAATTGCCGCCGGATGCATTGGCGCGGATGTTAGATTTTATGGCCGGGCACTCCGATGCCGGCATCGCCGGCCCGAAACTGGTGCTCCCTAACGGGTCCCTCGACCTGGCCTGTCGGCGTTCGTTCCCCACGCCGGAAGTCGCCTTTTATCGGCTGACGGGTCTCTCGCGCCGTTTCCCTCACAGCCGGCGCTTTGGCCGCTACAACCTTACCTATCTCGACCCCGATCAGGTGGCCGAGGTGGACTCCGTCGTAGGAGCATTTATGCTGGTGCGGGCAGAGGCCATCGCTCAGGTCGGTCTAATGGATGAGCAATTTTTTATGTATGGCGAGGACCTGGACTGGGCCTATCGCATTAAGGCGGCCGGGTGGAAGGTCTACTATAACCCAGAGGTGGTTGTGCTACACGTTAAGCGAGCCTCCACCCGGCAAAGTCCACGGGCGCAGGTGGAGTTCTATCGTGCAATGGATACCTTTTACCGGAAGCACTACGCGGCACAGACCCCCTGGTGGCTCCACGTGCTCATCGTCAGCGCCATCTGGTTGCGACTGAGACTCGAACAACTGCGGCTCGCCTTCATCTCGACTGGATGACAAGCGGAGGCTGTGTCATGAAGTCAAAAACGCAGACCCAGATGATCTTTGTGCTCACGTTGGTGCTCACCGATGCAGCGATGGCCAGTCTGGCTTTCTCTTTAGCCTACTGGATGCGCCGCTGGATTCCCTGGCCGAATGAGGCTCAGGGTATGGGGATGTTCTCCGATTACTCCGGCATCGTGCTGGCTCACGTCGTATCTATCCTGGGGGTGTTCGCCTTCTCCCGCTTGTATCGCCTGGCTCGCGTGCCCTCGCGGATTGACGAATTCTACTCCATTTCCGCATCTACCACGGTGGGCACACTGATGGGGGTGGCGCTCTCCTCGTTGCTTTTCAAGAACAGCCCCTTGGAACTGGATTACTCGCGGGGGATGATCCTGTATGGTTGGGGACTCACCATCGTGTTTGTCACCGCCGGTCGAGCCGTGCACGCACAGCTCCGTGCCGGGCTGCGGAGGCGAGGCTGGGGGCGCGACCGGGTGCTCATCGTCGGCACCGGCGATGTGGGGCGCATGATCTTCCAGAAAATCCAATCGAACCCCGGGCTGGGATACGAAGTGGTCGGCTTCGTCGCCACCAATGGCTCGAACGGAGTTCCATTGGGCGCACAGGTCATCGGTCAAGCCGGCGATTTGGCGCCCATCATTGACAAGTACCAGGTTGATGAGGTCATCATCGCCCTGCCGGAGGCGACGCATCAGGAGATCCTGATGCTGATTTCGGAGTGCGAGCGGGGCAAGGTGACGATCAAGGTGTTCCCCGATGTGTTCCAGATTATGGCCAGCCAGGTGAGCATCGGTGACCTGGGAGGGCTGCCGCTGCTGACAGTGCGCGACATCGCGCTGCGCGGCTGGCGACGCACGGCCAAGCGGCTGATGGACATCGTCGGTGCGGTCTGTGGGCTGGTTCTGTTCTCGCCACTGATGATGCTGATGGCGATCCTGATCAAACTGGACTCACGCGGCCCCGTGTTCTATGCCCAGGAACGGATGGGGCTCGATGCCCGGCCCTTCCAGATGCTCAAGTTCCGCTCTATGCGCCGGGATGCCGAGGTCCACGGCCCTGGCTGGACGGTGGAGGACGATCCCCGCGTCACCCGGCTGGGCCGCATCATCCGCCGCCTCAACGTGGATGAATTGCCTCAACTGATAAACGTCCTACTTGGGGAGATGAGTCTGGTAGGGCCGCGACCGGAGCGACCCGTTTACGTCAACCAATTCCGTCGCTCCATCCCGCGCTACATGGATCGCCACTGGGAGAAGGCCGGCATGACCGGCTGGGCGCAGATCAACGGGCTGCGCGGCGACACCTCCATCGCCGAAAGGACTAAGTACGACTTGTGGTACATCGAGAACTGGTCGCTGCTTCTGGACATCAAGATTCTGGTCCGCACGTTCTTCAACATTTTCAGATTGTCGAATGCGTACTGAGATGAGCACCCAACTTGATCAACTATGTATCAACACCCTCCGCACGCTGGCGATGGACGGCGTGCAGAAAGCCAAATCCGGTCACCCGGGCATGCCGATGGGGGCGGCGGATATGGCCTACGTGCTGTGGACCCGCTGCCTGAAGCACAATCCGACTAACCCCGCCTGGCCCAACCGCGACCGGTTTGTCCTTTCGGCCGGACACGGCTCAATGCTGCTCTACGGTCTGCTCCACCTCACCGGCTACGACCTGCCGTTGGAGGAACTCAAGAACTTTCGTCAATGGGGCAGCCGCACCCCGGGCCACCCCGAATACGGTTGTGCCCCCGGCGTCGAGACGACCACCGGTCCGCTGGGCCAGGGCTTCGCCAACGGGGTGGGGATGGCGATCGCCGAGCGTTTCCTGGCCGCCACTTTCAACCGGCCCGGCTTTCCCATCTTTGACCACTTCACCTACGCCATCGTCTCCGACGGTGACCTGATGGAGGGAGTGAGCCACGAGGCGGCATCCTTGGCCGGTCACTTGGGGCTGGGCAAACTCATCTACCTCTACGACGACAACGGCATCTCCATCGAAGGTTCGACGGACATCACCTTCACCGAGGATGTCCCGGCCCGTTTCCGCGCCTACGGTTGGCATGTGCAGGAGATAGATGGGTATGACCTGGACGGGATCGAGGCTGCCATCCGCGCTGCCCAGGCGGAGACGGAGCACCCCTCGCTCATCGTCTGCCACACACACATCGCCTACGGCAGCCCTCACCTGCAGGACGACGCCAAGTCCCACGGTGCGCCACTGGGGGAGGAGGAGGTACGGCTGACGAAAGAGGCGCTGGGCTGGCCCCCCGACGCGCACTTTTTCATCCCCGAGGAGGCGCTGGCGGTGTTCCGTCGTGCGGTCGAGCAGGGACAGCGGGCAGAGGCCCGGTGGCGCGAGACCTTCGAGCGCTACCGGGCAGCATATCCCGAAGAGGCCACGCTTCTGGAGACGCTCTGGGCGGGGGAGTTGCCTGAAGGATGGATGAATGCGCTGCCCACCTTTGCCCCTGCCGACGGGCCGCTGGCCACCCGCAAAGCCTCGGGCGTGGTGCTCAACGCCATTGCTCCCGCCCTGCCCACACTCATCGGCGGCTCGGCCGACCTGGGTCCCTCCAACAAGACGCTGCTGGAGGGCTTCGCCGACTTCCAGCGTGAGACCCCCGCCGGACGCAATCTCCGCTTCGGCGTGCGGGAGCATGCGATGGGCGCCATTCTGAACGGGATGGCACTGCACGGCGGCGTGCTCCCCTACGGCGGCACTTTCCTCGTCTTTTCCGACTATATGCGCCCACCGGTGCGATTGGCGGCGATGATGCACCTGCCGGTCGTTTACGTCTGGACCCACGACTCGGTCTGGATCGGTGAGGACGGCCCTACCCACCAGCCGGTGGAGCAGTTGGCAGCGTTGCGGGCGATCCCCAACCTGGTTGTCATCCGCCCGGCCGACGCTAACGAAACCGCCGCCGCCTGGCGCGTGGCGCTGGAACGCCGGGCTGGGCCCACCGCGCTGGCCCTCACCCGTCAGAAGTTGCCCGTCCTGGCCGAAACCGCCCGCGACCCGGCCGAGACGGTCGCCCGTGGGGCCTACGTCCTGGCCGACACCCCCGGCACCCCCGACGTGCTCCTCATCGCCAGCGGCTCCGAGGTGCACCTGGCGCTGGCGGCACGGGAACTGCTGACCGAGAAGGGCATAGCGGCACGGGTGGTGAGTATGCCCAGTTGGGAACTCTTCGACGTGCAGCCGGCCGCATACCGGGAGGCGGTGTTGCCGCCGCAAGTGACGGCGCGGCTGGCGATCGAGGCGGGTGTGACGCAGGGATGGACCAAGTACGTCGGCCCGGCCGGCGACGTGATGGGGCTGGAACGGTTCGGTGCTTCGGCTCCCTATAGGGTGCTGATGGAGAAGTTCGGTTTCACCGCTGAGGCAGTGGTTGAGCGGGTGTTGAAGTTGGTGGGTAGAACGTAGGATGACCGACACAGGCTCATATCCTGTCACGTACACCGGCTACTACGACGCCGAGTGCCGCCCGGTACGCGGCGTTGTGCCGGTGGAGGAGGTGATCACCCTCTACGTGAACGGACGGCCACTGGTCAGCCTGATGTGCACGCCGACCCGGTTGGAGGAACTGGCGCTGGGCTTCCTGTTCAACGAGGGGCTGATCGAAGGGCCGGACGATGTGGCAGTGGTAGAGTTGTGCGGTGAGGGTCAGTGTGTGGACGTCTGGCTTGAACATGACCTCGAGACCCCTCAACTGCGCGTCATCACCTCCGGCTGCTCCGGCGGCACTACTTTTGAGGACGTAGCCAATGCGTATCACCGGGTCGAATCGGGTCTGCGCGTCACCCCGCAGCAAGTGACACATTTAATGCAGGAGTTCTCGCAGGCGACAGCCCTGTACCGCCGGGCGGGAGGGATTCACGGGGCGGCGTTGGCCGACGGGGATCGAGTTCTGTGCGTGGCGGAGGATATTGGCCGTCACAATGCGCTCGACAAAATCGCCGGCATCTGTCTGCGGCAAGGCCGACCTATGCAAGACCGCATTCTGCTCACCACCGGGCGCGTCAGTTCCGAGATGCTGAGCAAAGTGGGGCGGATGGGGGTGCCCATCATCGCTTCGCCCACCTCACCGACCTCGCTTTCAATCCAACTGGCGCAGGCGTGGTCCATCACGCTCATCGGCTACACGCGGCGGCGCAGTTTCCGCGTCTACGCCGGTGCGGAGCGGGTCGTTGCAGCCCCCACCCCCGGCCCCTCCCTCAAC
>QMOC01000236.1 GCA_003648085.1 Chloroflexota bacterium | reverse complement strand
CCTCCCAGCGGCTCCCCACCCGTGCCGCCGTCCCTACCTCCACTCTTACTCCTACTTCCACCCCATTTCCTATCAGCGCAGGAACATATTATAAAGAGGGGGTGGCCCGCCAGGAGGCCGGTGATGTCGAAGGCGCGTTACAATCCTTCACCTGGGCCATCCAACTCTCGCGCGACTTCGCGCCGGCCTACGTCGCGCGCGGCAGCGTCTACCTGGCGGGGGGGGAACTCGATCTGGCGCTGACCGATGCCGACGCTGCGCTGGAGGTTGATCCGGCCAGCGCCCCCGCCTACGCCCTGCGCGGTGAGGCGCTACGTCTCCTGGGGCATGCGCACCCGGCGCTGGAGGCTTTCGACCGGGCCGTGGCCTTGGCCCCCACATTGAGGGAGGAGACTTTCCGCTCCCGTTGGCTGGCCGCCCGCGCAGTCCGTGATGTCGCTCACCTGCTGGCGCTGAGCCGCGAGTACGCCGATGCCCACCCCGATGACCCGCTGCGGCATTACTATCGCGGTTGGGCGCTCGTCGAACTGGATGCCCCTCGCGCGGCTATCAAGGTGCTGAGAGAGGGAATTGAGGACGCGCCCCAACAGTCGGCTCTGCTGTGGTTCGCACTGGGCCAGGCCTACGTTGAGAACGGCTCCTGGGAGGAGGCGGTCACTTCATTCGAGGCCGCCCGCGCATTGGTGCAGGCTGGCGACACCAGTATGCTCATCCACTCCGATCAGTCCATCGCCGACCTCTTCGGCGCACTGGGGCGGGCCTACCTGGGCGCCGGGCGCTGCGTGGATGCCGAGGCGATGCTGGAATACGCCGTTTCCATCGGTGCTCCGGCCTCTGAGTACACCGCCACGCTGAGGGAGGCCCGCATCTGCCAGACCCCCACCCCTACCGCCACGCCCTATCCCACCGTGACTCCATTCAGGTAGGGAGACGCCGCGCTTTATCGGGGGCTTCCCGGCTGAAGCCGGGCCTCCAACCTCGTTTTTCACCGAGAACTACCCAGGCCAGGTATCCGACCGGTTACGAGCGGTGGGCTTCACCAAACACGGAGTGGTAAGCCTCGACGACGGCGCGATGCACGCTGACCCGTTCCAGGAACGACCGACGAAGTTCCTCCGTCTCCAGGCGATCAGCGCACTGCTGAAGGACGTCGTAAGCGTGGCGGAGCACATCCCGTGCCTGTGCCTCCTCACCGGTGGCCTGAAGGATGTGAAAGCAAGACAGACCGGCCGATATGGCTTCCGACACCTCCCATCCTTGTCCTCTGTCAGGGGACATCAGAGCCAGGGCCGCGTCGGCGCAGGAGCGGGCGGCGATCAAGTCTCCACGTTGTAGATGCAGTGCTCCCAGGTCGGCCATCGTAAGCATGTAGGTTGCCACCTGGCCGACCTCTTTTCGCAGGCGGGCCGATTCCTCCAGTGCCTGGCATGCCTCTTCCAGGGCGCCCTGGCGCATCCGTATCTGCCCCAGCCTGTA
This sequence comes from Chloroflexota bacterium, assembly GCA_003648085.1. Taxonomy (GTDB): domain Bacteria; phylum Chloroflexota; class Anaerolineae; order B4-G1; family B4-G1; genus B30-G15. Next base: position 3,638 of record QMOC01000236.1, on the reverse strand, counting down.
GTAGAGCCACCCCAGCAGTTCTCTGTCCTCCAACGGCAAGGTGATCTCCAGAGCACGGTGGATCAGCCTCTCGGCCTCTCCCAGATCGCCTCCCGTCTCAAGAAGTACCTGGGCCATCTGGGAACGGATGTAGGATTGTCCCCACACTGCGCCGGGCATACGGTCATCAATCTCCAGGGCGCGTTCATAGCACTCCCAGGCTCGCTCATACTGTCCCACTCCGTTCCAGGCTCCTCCCAGGCGTGCCCATCCCTCCGCCTCGCCGTCCTTGTACCCAATCTGCACCGCGATCGCCTGTCCTTCCTTGATGTGCTGGATCCCTTTTTCGACGTAGTTCAAGGTTCCGTAGAGTACTCCCAGATTGCTGAGCACCAGCGCCTCCATCGGCTTGTGCCCGTGGGCCCGCGCCAACTCCAGCGAGTGGCGCCAATACTGCTCGGTCTGCTCGTAGTCCCCCTCGTCGTAGGCGATCCAACCCAGCACCTGGCATGCTTTGGCCCTCTGCCGCCATTCCGCCTCTCCCCCTTCCTGGATGACTCGCCGGAGCATCGCCTTGCCGTGCTCGTAGTCGCCCACGTCAAAATAGGCGCGTCCTCGGTACAGAAGGGCTTCGATCAGACCATGGTGGTCGCCGGCCCGGCGAGCCAGGGCGGCGGCGGACTCAAAGAAGGGAACGGCCTCCTTCACATAGCCGGTGCGCATTTTGGCGGTTCCCTGTCTGATTTGCGCCTTGACCAGGCGGGGGGAGTCCAAGTGTTCGGCCAGGGCGACGAGAGCCTCGGCCAGCGCAGGAAGACGTTTGTGCTCGCCCAGGACCTCGTACTGTTCAAAGAGATGGAGTCGCAGGTCGAATGCCTCCTGCGGCGTACCAAACCTGTGGGCATCCATCAACTCAATGGCCCGTTGGTAGAAGATGGCCGCTTGCCGATAGGCAGACTGGCGGGCGGCCTCCTGAGCAGCCAGTCGAACGTATGTGAACTCTCTCCCCGGCCTCTCTGCCTGCCGATGGTGATAAGCCAGGATCCCGTACCATGCCCTCAGGTCGCCGGAGTAGGTCAATTCGATGTATTCCGCCACCCGCTCGTGTAGCGTGCGCCGAGTGGCGAAGGTCAGGGTCTCGTAGGCCACCTCCTGGGTAATGGCGTGTTTGAAGAGATACTCCAATTCAGGCTCCGGCCGGTCCAACCGAATCAGATCGGCTCTGTCCAGGTGTTCCAGATCGCCTTGCAAAAGTTCCTGTTGGATTTCCACGGGATAGATGGCTAGGAGCCAACGGGCGCGGAAGAGACGACCAATGACGCTGGCGACGCGCAGGGTCATCTTTGTCCTCTCGCTCAACTGATCCATCCGACTGATCACGAGGGCCTCGAGCGACTGGGGAATCTCCAGGGCGGCCAGAGCCTGGGGGTCCTCCAGGTCTATCCCCCGATCCTGGATCAGGTTGATGAACTCATCCACGAAGAAGGGATTGCCCTGGGCTCGCTGCTCTATCTGCTCCACAACGGCAGGGGGAAGGGCGCGACCGGCCAGTTTAAGCCTTATCAACTCCGCGCTCTCCTGGAGGGAAAAGGGCTTAAGGCGAATCTCGGTGAAGGCGGGTGGAGGAGTAGTCCAGAGGGGAGGCCGTCGCTCGATCTCCGGCGGGCGATAGACGGTGAGGAAGAGGACGGGGAGGTCGGTGATGGCGTAGGCGAGGGATTGGGCCAGGTCGCGGGAAAGGTCGTCCAGCCAATGGGCGTCTTCCAGCACCAGGAGCAAAGGGGCCGAGGCAGCGGAGTGACGAACCAGGTCGGCGACGAGGGCGAAGAGGCTCTCCCGGCGCAGTTCGGCGTCGAAGGAGGCGGTGATCTCGTTATCCGGGATTTCCAGCCCCAGTGCATCTCCCAGGAGAGGAAGGCGGGTGGCGAGGTCAGGGTGAATCTCAGCCAGACGCCGACGGGCAGCCTCGATCTGCTGAGCAGAGGTGAATCCCTCCAGGCCCAGCAGGGCCCGCAGGATGGGACGCCAGGCCAGGTAAGGGATAGTGGCTCCGTGGCTCACCCCATTGCCGCCCAGGCCAATGAAGCCCATTTCCAGGGCACGGGCAATGACTTCGGCGGCCAGCCGACTCTTGCCCATCCCGGCCTCGGCGGTCAGGCCGATGGTGTGGCCCTCCCCGGTTTCTCTGACCCGCTCCAGCAGCCGCTCTAAAAGGGCCAGTTCATCCTGCCGTCCGACCATCGGGAGGGCATAGCGGAGCGGTTGAAGGTGTGACGGGTGGGGGACAGGCCGCCCGGTCAGTTCGTGGGCGGTGACGGGCTCTGTTTTACCCTTGACCCGGAAAGGGGGCAGGGCACGCCAGGTGAAGGCGTGGGAAACAGCCCGATAAGTGGTCTCATTGACCAAAACCTGACCCTGGTCGGCGGCCTGCATCAGCCGGGCGGCCAGGTTCACCGCGTCGCCGAGCACCGTGTACTCCTGCCGCCGGGTAGAGCCAACGTTGCCTGCAAAGGCCCGGCCGCTGTTGACGCCGATGCACTGCGCAGTGACGTAATCGAACTCGGCGGGGAGCTTTTGCAGGGCCAGGGCGCACAGCAAGGCCCGTTCCTCGTCGTTCTCGTGGGCGATGGGGGCACCAAAGATGACGATGGCCTTGCTTCCCTTATCCCCCATTTCGATCTGCCGGACGTAGCCTCCGAAGCGGGAGGTGATTTCGATGACCCGCCGGCTGTACTGTCTCAGCCGTTGCGGGCCATCGGGAGATAAGTACTCGATCCCGTCAAAGTGGACGAAGAGGACGGTGACCCGGCGGTGCTCGTTGACGAAGAGGCTTCCCCCGGCCAGAAGGCGCTCGTAAACGGGGGCGGGGAGGAAGGGGCGCAGGGCCTGGATTGCCCCGGGCGGGTCGGAGGTGTGAGGAAGAGGAGGCAGCGGGGCGGGTGAGGCAGCCTCCTGTAGCCCCTGCAGCAGGAGATAGCCGCCGTCGAGGGGGGTGTAGATTGCTTGGCCACGACGGAGGCAGGTTTGGAGAGTGGGGTGGAGGACGATCTCACCGGGGGAAGCGTGATGCTCCGCCTCGGCTGCGTCGTCGAGGGGGGGGCCGGCGAAGACGAATGCGGCCTGCTGTTCTGTGCCAACCACTGCCTGTAGCATCCGTCCGGCAGCGAGGCCAAATTTCATCTGGATGCGGAAAGTGCCGGCTTTGGTCTCGGCGGACGATCGGCGGGTGATGTGACCATATAGGGCCATTGCGCAGGAGAGCGCACGCGCAGGGGCATCGCTACCCGTGAAAAAGATCGAAATGGCGTCCCCGGCAAATTTCCCCACCGTGCCTCCCCACCAGTGTGCTTGTTCGATGAAGGGGGTGAAGATCTCATTGAGGATGCGGGTCAGTTCCTCTGCCCCTTCCGGCCCAATCTGCCCTAAGGCTTCGGCTAAAGGAGTGAAGCCGGCCAGATCGGCGAAGATGGCGACCGCATCGGTGTATTCGTGCCAGCCGATGAGGGGGCAGTCGGGTGCCTCCAGGATGCGAGCCGCCAGTGGATGGGGGAGATAACTGCTCAGGATCTGCAAGATTTCCATAGCGATTCCTATCCCTGACGAGCCGGAACCAAAACTTTACCACGGAGACACAGAGGACACGGAGTTTTCTTCCCCTT
>QMOC01000235.1 GCA_003648085.1 Chloroflexota bacterium | reverse complement strand
TACGACGCCCGGGCGCGCAAATTGGCACAGGACTTCAGCGCCCACTTCGACAAAGCGTATGGCGACAAGAACATTGACCCGACCGTCGCCGCGCAGTGCCCGGGGAAATGAGAGGTTCCAGATCGCACCTGAAACCTGAAACCCGAAACCTTGAAACCAGAAACCACAAGGAGGTCCAATGAGCGCACAACTCACCAGAGAGAAACTGCTTGCCAAAGCGAAGAAACCTGCCGAAGACGCGATGCGCCTGCACCCGTTCTACCGTGGCAAGGTGCAGATCGCGCCTAAGTGTGTCGTTCGCGGCTTTGAGGATTTTGCCATCTGGTACACCCCGGGCGTGGCAGCCCCCTGCCGCGCCATCCACGAGGAGGAGGACCTGTCCTACGAATACACCAACAGGGGGAACACCGTCGCCGTCGTCTCCGACGGCACGCGCGTGCTGGGCCTGGGCGACATCGGCCCCGCCGCTGGGCTGCCGGTGATGGAGGGCAAGGCGCTGCTTTTCAAGTACCTGGGCGGCGTGGACGCAGTCCCCATCTGCTTGGACACCAAAGACCCCTACCGCATCATCCTTGCCGTCAAGTTGATCCAGCCATCCTTCGGCGGGATCAACCTGGAGGACATCTCGCAGCCCAAATGCTTCCGCGTGCTCGATATGCTGCGCACCGACCCCGAGGTCAGAATCCCGGTCTGGCACGATGACCAGCAGGGGACGGCCACAGTCATTCTGGCGGGGGTGATCAACGCGCTCAAGGTGGTGGGCAAGCGGATGGAGGAGGCCAAATTCGCGGTCATCGGCACCGGCGCGGCCAACGTGGCCACGATACGCCTGCTGCTGGCCTCCGGCGTCCCCTTCGGCAACATCATCGCCTGCGACAGCAAGGGTATCCTGCACCCAGAGCGGGAGGACATCGAGCAGCGTAAAATCGAATTTGTGGACAAGTGGCGTATCTGCCAGCACTCTAACGCCGAGGGGCGGCGTGGAGGCATCGCGGAGGCGATGCGCGGCGCCGACGTCTGCATTGCGGCCAGCCGACCCGGCCCGGGCACAATCTTGCCGGAGTGGGTGAAGGGGATGGCCGAGGACGCGATCCTCTTCGCCTGTGCCAACCCCATCCCCGAAATCTGGCCCTGGGAGGCGAAGGAAGCGGGGGCACGCATCGTAGGCACGGGCCGCAGCGATTTCCCCAACCAGATCAACAACTCGTTGGGCTTTCCTGGCATCTTCCGGGGCGTGCTGGACGTGCGGGCCACGACCATCACCGACGAGATGGCCATCGCTGCTGCCGAGGAACTGGCCTGCCGTGCGGAGGAGCATGGGCTTAGCGAGGACTACATCGTGCCAACGATGGATGATTGGGAAGTCTTTCCCCGCGAAGCAGCGGCTGTTGGAATGCGAGCGCAGGAGCAGGGAGTGGCCCGCCTGAGCCTTTCCTATGAGGAATTGCTCAGCAAGGCAAAGGCAACCATCCGTCAGGCGCAGGATATGACCCGCTTCCTGATGGAGAAGGGGCTGATCCCGCCGGTGCCGGAGGAACCTGAAACGTGAAACGTCATGCGTCACTTGACATTTGACGCCCGACGTTTGGTGCTGAATGGAAATTCTAGTCAGTTTCCGGTGCAAAACTCGACGAAGGCCCCGATTTATCGGGGTTTTCCCGACCGAAGCCGGGCCTCCGACCCCATTTTGCACCGAGAACTAGTTATCTGAGGAGAGACGACAAATGTATGACCTAATCATCATCGGCGGCGGACCGGCCGGCATCACCGCCGCCACGATCGCCATCAACCAGCGGCTGGAAACGCTGATCATCGCGGAACGCTGGGGCGGCCAGACTACTTACACGATGCAGTTGGAGGAGATGGAAGGGCGGGAGACCATCACCGGTGAGGCGCTGTTGGATGCTTTCCGTCGCCAATTGGACTACCTGGATTTCGCCCGCCGCTTCGACACGGTGACCAAAGTAATGCCAGAGGAGGAGCACTTCGTCGTCGAGACGGCCCGGGGCGATTGTTTTGAGGGACGGGCTCTGATCATCGCCACGGGCGCTAAGCCACAGCGTCTCAACGTTCCAGGCGAGGCTAGCCTGGCAGGTCGCGGGCTGAGTTATTCGGCGGCTACCCACGCCAGCCTCTTCCTGGGCAAGGACGTGGCTGTGGTGGGGAACGGTCGGCGGGCCCAGTGGGCCGCCGCCAGCCTGGCCCGTAAGGCCCATCAGGTCTATCTGCTGGCTCCCGAGCCGCTGGTGACCACTCCGTTAGCCTCCCGGCTCCGCCAAATGGAGAACGTCGAGGTTGCGGAGGGTGTGATGGTGAAGGAGATTCACGGCGAGAACTTCGTGGAAGGGATCGTGGTGGCAATGCCTGATGGACAGGAACGCGAGATCCTGGTCAAGGGGGTTTTCGTCAAGTTAGCGCGCACACCCAACTCCGATCTGGTACGGGAGTGGGTGGACTGCGACAGCCGTGGACACATCATCGTGGACGTCTATTGCGCCACCAGTTGGCCGGGAGTGTTCGCCGCCGGCGACGTGACCCTCGTCTCGGAGCAGGTGCTGGTGCACATCGGCGAGGGGGCCAAGGCGGCTCTTTCGGCTTACCACTACTTACTGATGCATTGATCGGGCATGTGGGTGCGCAGCGCTCGGGCAGAGGCGCGTAACCGACGATCGGCGCAACCTACTCGGCTGCTTCCCGGCTCCGGTCTGCCCGGCGCAGGTGAAGCGCGGCCCGGACGACGTAGACAGTGGCAGTGATGGCGGCGTGCAGTGCCATAGTGAATGATGCCACCGGCGGCACGCCCAGCAGGATGCTCAGCAGCAGGTGGAGAGAGTAGGTGTTGCGCCGCCCATCGAAGCGGCGGAAGGCCCGGTCGAAGGGAGCGTAATCGGCTAACGACACGCCGGTCACCTGCTTGAATTGCATCGAAACATGGCGGGCGAAGGAATCACATAGCAGCATCACTATGCCGAGTGCCAGCGGAAGTAGGCTCCCGGTCAGACGGTACATCCCCCAGGCGAATCCGGCATACCACGCCTGCTCATACAGACAGTCAAATGAATGCTCCAACTCGCCCAGTTTGGAGGTGAGCCCCTTGACCCGGGCCAACTTGCCGTCCAGCCCGTCCATCACGTTGACCACCAGCGCCAACAGCACGCCGGGCAGCAAGTTGCCGCTCAGAAACAGCCCGGCCACGACGAACCCGACCAGGCTGGTGAGTGCGCTTATCTGGTTGGGCGTGATGGGTAGGTCCGCGATGTGACGCACGATCCAGTTTTCGATGGGGCGGTGGATATACCAGGCGATGGCATCGAGAGTGCCCTTCTGTGCACTCTCAACGAGCGCGTTCTTGCAGCGTTGCGCGTCGGCTGGTGTCCGGATGTGGAACCAGAGAGGACGTATTGCCCGCCTGGAACCGGGCACGTAAGGGTCAATGGCGGCCACGTCGAGGGCAGCGATGGTATGAGTGCGAGCCAGCGTGTGCAACCGCCCAGTCCATCCTCCATCTCCCCACCCGTGTAGTACGCCCAGCATCGGTGCCGGGCAGATGATCGCCCCAGCATACACTCCATTAGGCGTTGCGACCTCCGTACCGATGGCCTGCAATCGGCCGTCTTCCACTGCCACGGGCACGGCCTGGGTGGATGAGGGCTGGCTATCGTAGGCCACGACACACCCGTCCGGTTGTGCCAGCAGTGCGCGCAGGATGCGCTCGTCCAGGACGTAGTCGCCTTCGACGACGAGGACGCGCTGGTCGGGAGCCAGTCCCAGGTTTGCAGGGTCGCGCTCGATGTTTTTTGCCACTTCCACGGATAGCCCCAGGCGTTCGCCCCTGCTTCGCACCGATTGTAGCCATTCCTGTTCAGTGTCTCCCCCGATGATGACGATGTCGCGCAGGCCGACAGCCCGCAAGGTACGCAGCAGCCTTTCGATCACCGGCATACCGCACAGTCTGATCTCCCCCGTGCTTCCTGCTACGGGGACGGCAGCGATACATCGGTGCCTTTGTCCCTTACACTGTCTCATAATTGGGCCTCCCTGTAGAGGGATAGTGGGAGAAGCGGCCTACTGCGCGCCCGCAGCACGCGCTCGGCGTGGCGCAAGTCTGCCGGTGTATCCACATCCACCCAGAACAGGCCCGACACATCGCAGGCCCTCAGCCCTCTCCCGTGCTCGATCAACCAGCGGCACGCCTGGGTGAGAGTGGGTGCGGAGACACCGACTGCGCGCAGGGCCTCCACGGCCTCGAAGATGGCAGGCGTCAGCCAGAACACACCTGTATCCACCCCGTTCCAGCGCCGGAGGTTCTTGCCGATGCGCCTGATCCATCCCGTCAAGTCAACCCACACCTGGGTAGCCTCATCCAGTTGGATGATAGGGGAAGGCCGGCGGTCCACGCAGAGGGTATCCTGCGTGGGTTGTATTGCCACCAGCCGCTTGACCAGACGGGGCGAAATCAGGTGATCGGCCATTGTCAAAATGAACGCTTCCTCTCCCACAACCTCACGTGCTGCGTAGAGAGAAAGGCCGTTGCCATCGTGCCTGTCTGGGCTCTCCACGTAAGTCAGGCAGGCACCGCGATAGTGGGTGCTGCCCAGCGCGCGTTGAATCTGGTCACCCAGATGTCCTACGACGATAATCAGTTCGGTCACCCCGGCCTCGATCAGTGCGTGCAGCCCATATGTCATCATAGGATGTCCGGCGACTGCCACCAATGGCTTGGGTACGTGGCGCGTGAGGGGATCGAGGCGGGTGCCGTCCCCTGCAGCCAGAATTACGCCTTTCATAACCACACCTCCTTTATTACCTACCATTTGTCCACCATCAACGATTACAATAAAAAACCGGCGCAGCAGCAGGCCGCGCCGGTCGGTTGAAGATACCGGTGTTTCGGTTGTCGCTTCCTGCTGCCGACGGGGTTAACTGACGGGTTCGGGTCGGAAGCCTGCCCTACTCGCTCGGAGGCGAGATTCACCCCACATGCTGGTTCCCCCGCTCCCCGGTTGGGGATTAGGCGTATTCGGTTGACACAATTAGTATACCAGGTAGGTTATTCTCTGTCAACCTCTGGAAGTTGATAATTTGCACGTAATGTGGTATCATCGCATCTATCCGGACGTACAGCCGT
>QMOC01000234.1 GCA_003648085.1 Chloroflexota bacterium | reverse complement strand
GCCGGCCTTGGCTGCCGCCATGTGATGCGCCAAGGGACAGACACCGCAAATACGCTGTGTAATACGCGGCATCTCCTCGACCGGGCGACCCTCGCAGAATTTCTCGAAGCCCCGTAACTCCGGAATAATCAGATAGGCATTTTCCAGTTCCCCGTTCTCGTTCAGGAACAGGTCAATGCGGCCGTGTCCCTCGAGGCGAGTGATCGGATCTATACTGATCTTTTTCATAACGTCATCCCCGCTTGTATTTCAACTCGCTCAGGATGGAATCGGCTAGGCTAAAGCGATAAAAGGTGCCCGTCGGATCAACGATGGTGTCCAGGATGCGCGGAAGTTCCTCCGGTTCGTCGGTATCAATGAGCGCGGCGATGGCACTGAGTAACTTGCTTCCCTGGTCCACGACGCCGTCGGGAGGGCCGTAGCAACCACGACAAGGCATATTCCCGTTGATGCAGGGCAAGCCACAGCCAGCGCGTGTTGCCGGACCGCAGCATAAGATGCCCTGCGTCAGAAAGCATACGTCGGGATCTAGTGTGACCTCGTGCGGACGCTTGAACTCCTTGATGCGCATACCGCTTTCGCCCTTCTGGCGCGGGCAGACGTCGCAATTGGTCTTGGCGTCGGCGCCAATGATGGCCCCCTTAGCGGGGAGTTCGCCGGCCAAGAGGGTCTGGAACACATTCCAGACCTGATCCACCACCGGCGGGCAGCCGGGCATAAAATAGTCCACATCAACGGTCTGCGCCAGCGTCTTGACCCGATCGTAAAACACAGGGATCTCGATCTTGTCCTCCGGCACCTGGCTCGACGGAGTGGGGCGCGTGCCACGCGAATCGTCAAGTGATGGTGCCGTATCATAGACGCGCTCCAGGACGGATTCGGCGTCGTAGAGGTTGGCCAGGCCGGGGATGCAGCCCTCATAAGCGCACGAGCCGAAGGCGACCAGCAGTTTTGATTTCCGCCGCAGCAGGTTGGCGATGTGCTCGTTCTCGCTGCAGCGGATCGCGCCGTTGAAGAAACAGACGTCAATTTCTCCGTCGCCCAGCGCCTCAACATCGCTGTACTTAAAGTCCATCGCGCAGGGCCAGAAGACGATGTCCACCAGATCGCCGACGTCTATCAGCCGCATCCCCAGTTCCGTGATGGTGATCTCACAGCCACCGCAACTGGCGGCCCAGTAGAATGCGAGTTTGGGTTTGGCGTCTGGCGCAGCCATTATTGTGCCTCCTTCCAGGCAGCCAGATATTCGAGCATCGCGTCCACCTCGGTGCGGATGCAGCCGCGATCCTGCGTACCAATCTGCACGAAACGCACACGCCCGTCTCCCACGTTCATTTGATCAAACATGCGGTTCAACAGGCTTATCTTGCAACTACTGACGTAAGTGCCGCGCTTGTAGTGGCACTCGCCCGGCGCACAGCCGCAGACCAGCACGCCGTCAATGCCAGAGCGTAGCGCCAGGAGTGCCATCTGCGGGTCTATGCGTCCAGAGCAGGGAATATGGATGACACGGACATTGTCGGGGTAACTCTCCAGCAGCGACACGTCGTCATCGGCCCGCAGACACCAATCGCACACGAAGGTGATCAATCGAGGTGCTCCGTCCGTCGGCACCTCGATTTGGGCCACGACTTCCTGGTTGCTGATCCCCGGACGGGAGATTGCGCCCAACGGGCACGCCGCCACGCAGATGCCGCAGCCCAGGCACTTGTTGGCGTCCACCTCGGAGACGAGGTCCATCTCGCCTTCGATCTCTTTTTCGACCAGGTGAAGCGCCTCGTAGGGACAGGCCATCACGCAGATACCGCAGCCGGAGCATAACGTCTCATCAACCGACACGGTCTCCAATGGCGACTCGTACCCCGCTTCGATGGCCAACTGCTTGACCGCGCCGATGACGCCCGAGATGTGTATCTGCTGCGGGCAGGCCGGGTAGCATAGATCACACGCCGAGCAGAGCCACGTCGTCGGGCTCCTGAACGCTTCTTCGCGCAGGCCCATCATCACCATGCGCAATAGGCGGCGCGGATTGTACTCCGGCTCGACTTTCTGCTGGATCAGGCACTTACTAACGCACGTCCCGCACGAATAGCACATCTCCAGGTGTTCCCCGCCGGGGATGGCGCGCACCTGGTCGGCAAAAGTTTCAGGTGATTCGTGGCTCATCTTACGCCTTCCTCTCGGCTATCGCTGCTTTGAGCTCGCCCGCATACTCCAGCGCCTCCCCGACCTGCGGCACCTCGCGCATCCGACGCGCGCGTTTCTCCATCCGCGGGCGCAGCCGTTCGATCTCTTCAAGCAACTGCTCTTTGGGAATGGCGTCCAGTGTGGCTTGCATCTCGTTGATCACGCGGGCGTACTTATCGCCCTCGGCGGCGCTGATCCACTCGACGCGGAAGCGGCCTGGGGTCATACCCATTTTCTCGAACTGCTTGAGCAGCCGTTCGGCACGATGCGCACCGATGCGTTGCCCGGTGATGTAATGGCAGTCCTGGGGATGGCAGCCGGAATAAAGCACCGCTCCCGCGCCCAGGCGAAAGGCTTCATAGATGAAGTCCGCGTCCATACGGGCCGAGCACATCACGCGCAGACCACGCTCGTTGGAGGTGTACTCAAAGTGGCTGGTCCCGGCCAGGTCGGCACCACCGTAGGAACACCAGTGGCAACGGAAGGCCAGGATCTTTTCCTCCGGTCTGTCGGCCAACAGCGCGTGGATCTGGGCCAGGATTTGTGCGTCAGTGAAGTGCATCTGGCTGATGGCATTGTGGGGGCACTCAGCCACGCAGCCGCCGCAGCCGTGACACTTGGCGGTGATCACATGGGCTGCCTTACCCTGTTCAACCTCAATAGCGTTGTAGGGGCAGGCTTCGGCGCAGATGCCACACTTTTTACCTTTGGCGCTGACGCAACGATCTTCCCACACCACGGCCACCGCCGGCTCGATCTCCCACTCCTCGGCGTGGAGCACCCGCCCGGCCCGCGCCGCTGCCGCTGACCCTTGAGCCACGCTGGCGGGGATGTCTTTGACCCCCTGGCACGCGCCGGCCAAGAAGATTCCGTCGGTGGGGCTGTCTATCGGGCGCAATTTGGGGTGATACTCCATAAACCAGCCGCCGGGACTCTGACTGATATTGAGCACCGAACTCACCGTATCCACATCGGGCTGGGGGACCGCCGCTTGATTGAGCATCACCATATCGTATTCCCGCTCGATAACGTGGCCCAAGGACATATCCTCTGAGTGCACAAAAAGGTTGCGTGTCTCGGGGTCTTCAGTGATCAGACTGGGGCGACCTTGGATAAAGTGTATGCCCATCTCACGCGCCCGGTCGTAGAACTCCTCATATCCTTTGGAGGGGGTGCGGATGTCTATGTAGTAGATGGTGATGTCCATGTCGGGATAGGCTTGCTTCAAGAGAATGGCGTTCTTGATAGCGTACATGCAGCAGAAGTTCGAACACCAGGGGTTGAAGCGTTTGTCGCGGGAGCCGACGCAGTTGATGATGGCCAATCGCCTGGGGTTGGTCCCATCGCTGGGCCGGATCAGATTCCCGGCCGTCGGGCCAGCCGAGTTACCCAGCCGCTCTACCTCTATCGCTGTGACCACGTTGGGGAAGCGACCGTAGCCATATTCAGGCATCACGCTGGGGTCAAAGGGGGCATAGCCGGTGGCGACGATGATCGAGCCGACGTCCTCCCAGACCAGTTTGTCCTCCATGCTGAAGTCAATGGCGTCCAATTTGCCGCATGCCTCGACGCACTTATAGCAATGGATACAGGCATCCAGGTCAATGTTGTAGACGAGAGGCACCGCTTGGCTCATAGGCACGTCTATTGCCTTGCGGGGAGCCAGGTTCACCTCAAAGTAGTTGGGGACTTCGATGGGGCATACTTTGGCACAATCACCGCAACCGTTGCAGCGATCCTCATACACATATCTGGACTTTTCGCGCAGCAGGACCTTAAAATTGCCGACGAAGCCATCCACGCGCTCGACTTCAGTATACGTTCTCACATCCACCTTGGGGTGACGCGCCGCGTCAACCATTTTGGGGGCGAGAATTCATATACTACAGTCCATGGTGGGGAAGGTCTTATTGAGTTGTGCCATCACCCCACCGATCGTCGGCTGCTTTTCCACCAGGATGGTCTCAATCCCCTGGTCGCCTAGGTCGAGCGCTGCGCTAATGCCAGCCACGCCCCCGCCGATGACCATCGCCCGCTTGGTGACGGGCACTTTGATCATATTCAGTGGTGTGAGAAAGCGAGCCTTGGCGACGGCGGCGGCAGTCAGATCCTTGGCCTTTTCCAGTGCGCCTTCGGGGTCGTGGCCGTGGGCCCAGGTACATTGCTCACGGATATTGGCCATCTCCATCAGGAAGGGGTTGAGACCTACCTCGGCCACGCAAGCGCGGAAGGTCGGCTCGTGAAGGCGTGGCGAACAGGCTGCCACCACCACCCGGTTCAGGTTGTACTTTTCAATGTCCTCTTTGATCAGCTTCTGACCACTATCGGCACAGGCATATAGCGTATCGGTCGAGCGGACCACGCCGGGGAGTGTGGCCGCGTATTCGGCCACGACCGCCGGATCAATAACCCCGGCGATGTTGGATCCACAATGACAAACGTACACACCGATGCGTAGATCTTCGTTTCCGTTGTCTCCTGCCATATCACTCCTCTGGAACGTAAAACGTGAAATGTGAAACGTGAAACGTAAAAACTATGTTGGCGCGCATAGGCTCCGGGATGAATGTGCGACAAGATGGCATCTTGTCCTACTTGACCCACCGTTTATGCGCGCTAACAAAACTATGGGACGTGGTTTCTGAGCCTCTTCACACAAGGACACGAGGCTGCCTCATCGTGCTGAAAGAGCGAAGCCCTTTCGGGGCTGGGTTCTAACCCGTAGGGCCTTGCTCTTTCAGCCTAGATGTTCAGAATCCTCGCGGAGGTCTGTGACCAATACCCATTTGCAACCTTCGCAAGGGTGGGTGGGTAGAGGCTTACTCCAGTCCTACCGCGCAAGCACCTCCTCGACGGCCAGTTTATGCCGCGCTCGTTGCGCTCGCTGGTCGGGAGTAGTGAGTGAGAGTGCTTCCTTGGGGCACCACTTGACGCACTGCGGGCCCTC
>QMOC01000233.1 GCA_003648085.1 Chloroflexota bacterium | reverse complement strand
GGGTCGTTCTGGCCGTCGGCGTCCATCGTGATGATGATCTCGCCCCGGGCGTAGTCGAAGCCGGCGGCGAAGGCGGCGGTCTGGCCGAAGTTGCGGCGGAACTGGACGATGCGCAGGTGGGGCTCCTGCTCCTGCAGGCGACGAAGGACGGCCACACTGTCGTCGGAACTGCCGTCGTCCACGGCGACGATTTCGTAACTGCGGCCCAGTTGCCTCAGCACGGCGCTCAGTTCGGGGATCAGGCCGGGCAGGGAGCCGGCCTCGTTGTAGACGGGCAGCACCACGGAAAGATCGAGAGCAGGTTTAGATGCGTTCATTTTTCCCAGCGACATTATATCACACCGCCTCAGCGGGTCAAAGTACCGTCAGGCCGCGTAGTAGCGCTTCCATCTCCCCAGGGTCGGTCCGGGAGGTAAGGTCCAGGCTGAGAGGCGCAACGGAAACGACCCGATCCACCGCCAGGGCGTAGATGTCGGAATCGGGCTCGGTGCGCTCGGGGTGAGCCAGCGGCGCGTAGTCAATGCGCGCTGGCTCTGCCAGGCTGGTCCGCTGCGGCGGGACGGGGACGAAGTAGACGTGGCGCGAGACGCGGGTCAGCCGCCAGGGGGTCTCCGGCGTGGCGTCGGACGGCACGTCCAGTTTGAGCAAGTCCACGTCGAACGGGAGGGAGGCAGTGAGGAGGCGGCGGGCGAACAGGCGGGTGAAGTGGATGGCGGCAGTGAAGTCCACGCTGTCGGATGGGTTGGTGTGGGTCTCCTTGGGGGTCTGGAGGGAGGCGGCCAGGGCAGGGATGCCCAAAGCCGCCCCTTGGAGCGCCGCGCCGACGGTGCCGGAGATGGTGACGTCGGTGCCCAGGTTCTCGCCGTAGTTGATGCCGGAGATGAGGAGCGCGGGGCGGCGGGGGATCAGTTCGAGCAGGGCGTGCAACACGACCGAGGCCGGGGACGCGTCCACCTGGTAGGCCATGACCGGTTGTCCGTCCACCTCCAGCGGGTAGCGCGAGATGCGGCCCTCAGGGCCTTGGGGCATACTGCGGCCCGCACCTGACCACTGCCGGTCGGGGGCGACGACGAGGAGTTCCCCCAGGGACAGGGCGGCTCGCACTGCCGCTCGCAGCCCTGGCGATGCGATGCCGTCATCGTTGGTAACTACGATCAATGGCACGGCCTCGTGCGTTGGCATAGGTCAATGATAACAGGAAAGGGGCTTTTGGGCAAGTGTTGCGAGAAATGCCGCTTTCGGTTACAATCAACCTCAATGACACCGATGCTACAGGAGGTGTGCGATGCATCTTAAGTGGTATGGGTGGTTGGGCTTGGGTGTAGTCGTCGGGGCAGAGATCTGCCTCTTCGCCCGGCAGCCCTTTGTCTCAAGATGGTTCACTCCCATCGTCTGGACCGGCTACATCCTCTTCGCCGATGCGTTGGCATGGCGGCTACGTGGTCACTCGCTCATCCACGACCAGCCGCGAGAGGCGCTGATGCTGGCCTGGATCTCCGTCGGCTGCTGGCTGCTGTTCGAGGCGTACAACATCCGGTTGCAGAACTGGTACTACGTGGGCGTGCCGGAGCACCCGGTCGAGCGGGATTGGGCCTACCTATGGTCCTTCGCCACCATCATGCCGGGGATGTTCGAGACCGCCGATGTGCTGGAGGGGCTGGGGTTCCTGCGCGACTTGAGAGCGAAACCCCGCGCTTCCTCACCGACACTGCTGGCGGCGATGTTCATGGTGGGGTTGGCCTGCGTGACTATTCCACCGCTGCTGCCGGTCCACATCGCCCGCTACACCTTCGCCTTTGTCTGGTTGGGCTTCATCCTCTTGCTGGAGCCGATCAACATGCTGTTGGGGGCGGAGTCGGCGTTGGCGGAGTGGATGCGTGGCGACCCGCGCCCGGCGCTGCGGCTGCTGGCGGCGGGGATGGTCTGCGGTTTCCTGTGGGAGTTCTGGAACTTCTGGGCCACCGCCGGCTGGCGCTACACACTCCCCTGGCCGCTCGATTTCGGCGTCCACTACTTCCGTATGCCGGTGTTGGGGTTGCTGGGTTTCCCGCCCTTTGCCTGGGAGTGCTGGGTGATGTTTCAATTGCTCAAGCGGGCGCTGCGCGGCGATGTGCTGTGGCAGAGTTAGCCGGGCTGTACCTGGCCGACTTGACGTGACGGCTAGGATGTGGTACAATTTGTTTAGAACGCTTGTTCTATACTTTATCTAAGAAAGGAGACCTAATGGCAGAGAAGATGATTGCTTACTGTGGGCTAGTGTGCACCGAGTGCCCGGCCTACCTCGCCACCCAGGCTGACGATATGGAGGCCCTGGAGCGCGTCGCGGCCAGGTGGAGCGAGGAGTTCCACGCACCGATCACGGCTGCGTATTGCCTCTGCGACGGCTGTCTGTCGGACGGCGGGCGGCTGTGCGGCCATTGCGCTGAGTGCGAGGTCCGTGCCTGCGCCATTGCGCGGGGCCTGGTCAACTGCGCTCACTGCGACGACTATGGCTGCGAGAAGATCACCGGCTTTTTCAAGTTTGCGCCGGGAGCGAAGGCCACGCTCGAAGAAATCCGCAAGGCACTCTAGCCGCATATCCGCAGTGCCCACAGACTGGAACGTCCCATCAGAGGATCGCCATCTGATGGGACGTTGGCGTGTTTCAGGCTCATTTGGCTTCCGTGCGCACCGGTGGTATAATTCCGCCCGCTGCTGTAGAAACATCACTTCAATCGGGAGGCAAGCGCGTGAAACTACACGAGTACCAGTCCAAGCGGCTCTTCGCCGCGCACGGCGTGCCGATTCCGCGTGGGGACGTTGCTACCACGCCCGAGGAGGCGCGCCGTATTGCTGAGGAATTGGGCACACCTGTCGTCGTCAAGTCCCAGGTGCTCGTCGGGGGGCGCGGCAAGGCCGGCGGCATCCGCCTGGCCCACACCCCCGCCGAGGCCGAGAGGGTGGCCGGTGAGGTCCTGGGGATGGAGATCAAGGGGTTGCCCGTGCGTAAGGTTCTATTGGACGAGGCGGCCGACATCCGCCAAGAAATCTATCTGGGCGTCGTCGTTGACCGCGCCGCCTGCCGGCCGGTGATGATGGCCTCCTCCGAGGGGGGCGTGGAGATCGAGGAGGTCGCCCGCATCAACCCCGAGGCGATCAAGAAGGTCACCATTGACCCATTCCTGGGCCTGCGTGGCTACCAGACCGTGACGCTGGCCAAAGGCATCGGTCTGGCGGGCGAGTACCGCCGTGCTTTTGACCGCATCGCCCGTGGTCTGTACCAGGCCTTCCTGGCCTGTGACGCATCACTGGCCGAGATCAACCCGCTGGTCGTCACCGGCGAGGGCAGCCTGCTCGCGGTGGACGGCAAGATGGTGCTCGACGACAACGGGCTCTTCCGCCACCCAGACCTGGCGCAGATGCGGGATGTGGACGAGGAGACGCCGGCCGAGCGGGAGGCGCGCGAGGCTGGCCTGAGTTACGTTCAGTTGGACGGCGAAATCGGCTGCATGGTCAACGGCGCAGGGCTGGCGATGGCGACGATGGACATCATCAAGCACTTTGGTGGTGCGCCGGCCAACTTCCTCGACATCGGTGGCGGGGCTAAGGCCGAGCGTGTTGCGACGGCGTTGCGCCTCATCCTGGCCGATCCCAATGTCAAAGCGGTGCTGTTCAACATCTTTGGAGGCATTACCCGCTGCGATGAGGTGGCCAAGGGCATCGTTACTGCCTTCGAGGAAGTCGAGCCCACTGTCCCGATGGTCGCCCGACTGGTGGGGACGAACGAGGCGGAGGGGCGCGCTATCCTAGAGGATTCGGGCTACCGGCTCATCACGGCGACGACGTTGGCCGAGGCAGCGCAGAAGGCGGTCGCCGCTGCCGGAGGAGAATTGACGGTATAGGGGGAAGACAATGGCGATTCTGGTTGACAAAAACACCCGACTGCTTGTGCAGGGCATCACCGGGCGCGAGGGCGAGTTCCATAGCCGACAAATGATCGCATACGGCACGCAGATTGTGGCCGGCGTCACGCCGGGCAAGGGCGGGCAGTGGGCCTGCGATGGCAAAGTACCCGTCTTCGACACCGTCGCCGAGGCGGTGACGGCGACCGAGGCCAACACGTCGGTCATTTACGTGCCGGCCCGCTTCGCCGCCGACGCTATCCTGGAGGCGGCCGACGCCGGTATCCCACTCATCGTCTGCATCACCGAGGGCATCCCTACGCTGGATATGATCCGCGTCCGCGCCTACCTCGACCAGAAGGGAGTGCGGCTGGTAGGCCCCAATTGCCCTGGGCTTCTCTCTCCCGGTGAGGCGAAGGTCGGCATTATGCCCGGTCACATCGCCACCCCTGGCCCAATAGGTGTTGTCTCCCGCTCCGGCACGCTAACCTACGAGGTCGTGTACGCGCTCACCCTGCGAGGCCTTGGCCAGACCACCTGCGTCGGCATCGGCGGCGACCCCATCATCGGCACGACCTTCGTTGACGTGCTGGAGATGTTCGAGAATGATCCGCTGACCGAGCAGGTGGTGCTCATCGGCGAGATCGGCGGCAGCGACGAGGAGCGGGCCGCGCGCTTCATCGCCGAGCGGATGACCAAGCCGGTCGTCGCGTTCGTCGCGGGGCGGACGGCGCCACCGGGCAAGCGAATGGGCCACGCTGGGGCCATCATCGAGGGTGGCACCGGCACTGCTGCGGAGAAAATCGCCGCCTTTGAGGCCGTCGGCGTGCCGGTGGCCGAGCACCCGGAGCAAATTCCGGATCTGATAGCATGAGCGCGGCTTCACCCGGTCTTCCGGTCAGCCGATTCAACGCAGCACTTCTGCCGTGAAAAGCACTTTCAACCCCTCGGCGGTGGGGAACCAATCACCACCTAGCACCATAAGGCCGGGGGCGGGAACGGTGATCGGGCGTCGGTCGCCACCATCGGAGTTCATCACGTGAAGGCCCACAGCGGGGTGCTCCCCATCGGTGTAGGCGTAGAACAGAATCCGGTCGCCGCCGGGCGACCAGCGGGGGAAGGCCGCCGCTTCGACGGCGTTTGTCAGGTCTCGCTATGATTCGATGGTCGGAGGCGTAAAGTTGGCGCACATCGGAGCCATCGAGGGCCATCACGAATATGCCGTAACGGCCCGACGGTGACTCGAACCCGGACGGTGTGGACTCCACACCGCAAGCG
>QMOC01000232.1 GCA_003648085.1 Chloroflexota bacterium | reverse complement strand
TGTTCGGCCTGGGGGTGGGGGCCGTCTATTGGCTGCTCCGCCGGGAGACCATTGCACGCACTGTGGTTGTCCCCTTTACTGAATCCATCGCTACGTGCAGCGGAGCCCTGATCTCGATGCTGGGAACACCGGTACAAGTCTCCCATCGCGTCATCTCGGGTGCCGGCTTTACCATCAGCATCGAGAACAATTGTAACGCCATTTTTGAGATCGGCTTCTTTCTGGCTGCCGTTGTCGCCTATCCCGCCGCGTGGCGAGGCCGGCTATGGGCTTTTCTGGTCGGGCCTCCCTTGCTCTATGCCATCAACCTGCTGCGCGTGATAGGGCTCTTTTATGTCGGGGTCTGGTACCCTGACTTATTTAACGAGGTGCACCTGCATGTGGCGCAGTCGTTTTTCATCCTGTGCATCGCGCTGCTTTGGCTGGTTTGGGTGCGGCGCTTTGGCACGCGCCCCCTGGAACTGGCTCGGATTCTTGGTTAGATATGGACTGGTTTTCGCGCTGGTGCTGACCCTGTGGTCATCTGCGGGCCTGGTTTACGCCCGAGCAGTCGTAGCCGGTACCAATGCAGTTTTCGAACTCATAGAAACTGCCCCGGAGACGCACATCGTCTTGCGCTCCCTCAATCAGCATCGTGTTGAGCGAGGTGGTTTGTCCATAGCCGCAGAGACCACCTTTGCCAAAATGGCCATTGACACAGTGATCCCATTTTTGCCTCTGGCAGTTGCTATACCCCGATTGACCTGGCGCAACCGGTTGATTTTGCTGCTGGTGGGCCTGGGTATTCTTTACCTCATCCAGGTTGGCCTGCTGGTGGTACACTCCCGCTATGCGCTGGCAGCTGCTTATCTGAACCCGGCGTTGGATAGCAGCCGTCACTTGTTGTCCTTCCGCTACTCGCCGGCCAGCGTGAGGTTCTACGAAAAGATCGTCAGCCCATTCTGGGCGGGCGTCGGGTATTACTGGACCGGCCCCGTCGTGGGACTGGGCCTGGGGGCCTGGCTGCTATCCCGGCAGCAAAGAGCCAAAAGGGACGGGGAACGATGAATATGACAGATTCATCGTCCAATATCCGACATCCGGCGTCCAGCATCCAGCATCTAGCATCCGGCATCCAGTCGCACCACCTGTGGACTGACCAACCCATCCTGGGCGCAAGACACGACCGGCTTAACTTCTCCCACTACGCCGAGGTCCTGACCGAGGTGGTGCTCAGCGCTGATACCCCTATCACCATCGGCATCTTCGGCCCCTGGGGCAGCGGCAAGACCAGCCTGATGCGATTGGTCGCCGAGCAGTTGGTTAACCGCCGCACGGCGGGTCACCGCTGGGCCCGGGTCATCTGGTTCAACGCCTGGCAGTACGAACGAGACGAGGGAGCGCTGTGGCGGGCATTGCTGCTGCGTGTGCTGGAGGGGCTCGAAAGCGGCCAACTCAGTGAGGAGGACGCCCGGCAAGTCGCAGACTGGCGCATGCGGCTCTACACCGACGTACAACGCACTGAGGCGGGCTCGATCCGCATTGACTGGCCCAGGCTGGGCAAAGGGGCGCTGCACCTGGGCCTCTCCCTGATTCCCACCCCCGCTACATTCCTTCAACTGATACAACTGTTGCAAGGCGAGATGGGGACACTGGAAGAGATTGTCTCGGCCTTTCAGCGCGAGCGCACCGAGGTCTACCGCCGGCAACTGATGCTCCTCGAAGAGTTCCAGGGCGGGTTCGCTCACCTGGTGCGGGAGTACATCTGGGGTCGTAACGGCCTGCTGGTGGTCTTCATTGACGATCTCGATCGCTGCCTGCCGGAGCGCGCGGTGGAAGTGTTGGAGGCGATCAAGTTGTTCCTCGACGTCCGGGGCTGCGTCTTTTTCCTCGCTGTGGATCGAGACGTCATTGAGCGGGTGGTACGGGTGCAGTATGCCAGTTATCTGGTGGGGGAAGACGAGAGCACGGGAGATGTTCCCATCGCCGGGCAGAGTTACCTGGAAAAGATTGTGCAACTCCCCTTTTATCTTCCACCGCTGGAGGATGACCAAATTGCCGATTTCATTGACCAGCACGATCCCCATCTGTCCCCCGGCTGCCGGGACATCCTGGCGCTGGGTCTGGAACCCAACCCACGCGTGGTGAAGCGCACACTCAACATCTTCCGCCTCCTGCTCAAACTGGCCGAGCGTCGAGTAGCGGCCGGCACGATGGAGCCCATCGTGCCGGGGCTCCTGGCTAAAATGGTGGTCATCCAGGCACGCTACCATGACCTCTACCGCGATTTGCTGGAGTACCCGAATCTGATTCAGGATCTGGAGTGGGCTGCGCGAGAAGGGTTAGAAGTGCGCCGTGCGGTGCCGCCGCTGGCCGAAGAGACGCCGGAGACAGTGACGCTGCTGGAGCGATACTTGCGCTATAAACCGCTGCTGCGTATGCTGCGGGTCGGGCCACCCTTCGCCGACCTGACCCGCGATCAGATCAACGCTTATATCTATCTGACCCGCACGACTAGCAAGGAACCAGGGCAGACATCGGAGATGGAAGCCGCCCGGTGGTGGCAGGATCTGCTGAGTAATGACCCCACCCGACTGCGGGCAGCCGTCGCTACCGTGCAGGCGGAGGGCCTAGCGGATGAGTACGTCAAGGCTCTGGCACGGCTGCTCGAGCCAGAGGCAGAGGCCACTCTTGCGCAGCGCATCTCGGCCGGTACGGCCCTGGCGTATCTAGGCGACCCACGGGATTTCGACGAAATGGTGGACATCCCCGGTGGCGAGTTCAAGCAGGGTAGGCAGGAAGAGCCAACTTACGTGATGGCCTACCGCATCGGTCGCTACCCGGTCACGAACGCTCAATACGCCCGTTTCCTGGCCGAAAACCCTGCCTATCCCGTGCCTCACCTCGACGAAGTATGGGCCGAGCCGTACAATTGGGACCCGCAGCGACGCACCTATCCCGAGGGCAAGGCCAATCACCCCGTGGTGCTGGTGAGTTGGGAGGACGCCCTTGCCTACTGCGAGTGGGCCGGGGTACGGTTGCCCACCGAGGTGGAATGGGAAAAGGCGGCTCGGGGCGAGGATGGGCGCATCTACCCCTGGGGAAATGAATTCGATCCCCAACGAGCCAATGTGCGCGAAAGCGGGATAGGGAGCACGACACCGGTGGGGGTCTACCCGGACGGGGCCAGTCCCTACGGCCTGCTCGACTGCGCGGGGAACGTGTGGGAGTGGACGACCTCACGGCTGGGCGAGAACCAAATCATCATTTGTGGGGGCTCGTGGAACTTCCGTGCCGAGGATGCACGCTGCTTCGCCCGCGACTACAGCCACCCCGGCCATCGCTCGAATCGCATCGGCTTCCGCGTCGTCACGGGCCCGCGGCCGCAGGAGGAAGAATAAAGAAGAAACCTAACGCGGCTCTCGCGCAGGTTGAACCCTTGGCTTCTCGGAGACTCGTCCCAAATACAAGACAGTTGCCCCCTACTTGTCAGAGGAGTTAGGTTGTGGTAAAATGACTTCCGCAATCGCAAGCGTCCCACTAACTCTCACTCTCTGGGGGATCGTCTAACGGCAGGACAGCGGACTCTGGATCCGTAAGTCGAGGTTCGAATCCTCGTCCCCCAGCCTGGCGTTCTCCGTTTCCCCGCGGCCGGCCGGAGCCATCCATACAACGGCCGCAGGGGACATTTCTACCCTTCACAATGAGATGGCCCGGCCAAATGGCCGGGCTAATTGTATTATAACATAGCACCGGAGAGAGACCGTGATGCGCGTGCTTCCCCTTGAGAAAGACATAATCTACGGCCCCCTATTCTCCCGCCGTTTGGGCCGCTCGCTGGGCGTCAATCTCCTCCCGACCGGTTACAAACTGTGCTCCTTTGATTGCGTCTACTGTCACTATGGCCGCACTGACGTGAAAACCCTGGTGCCCAAGAAAGGGGATTTCCCCCCTATGCGGAGGGTACTTACGACGGTGGAAATGGCCCTGCGAAGGCACCCGGATGTGGCTTACCTCACCTTCTCCGGCAACGGCGAGCCGACCCTGCATCCCCATTTCCCCTCCATTGCCGCTGCCGTCCGTCGCCTGCGCGATGACATCAGCCCAAAGGTGAGGCTGGCCATCTTCTCCAACGGTACCACTGCACACTTCCCGCATATCCGGGAGGCTCTGGCTCTCTTCGATGCGCCGATCCTGAAACTGGATGCCGGAGACCCCGAGACGCTGGCCCGTATCAACCGTCCCGCTCCAGAGGTCAAACTGGAGGACATTATGGACGGCCTGAAGGAGGTCCCTGGCTGCATTGTCCAGAGCGTACTGGTAGACGGGAGGGTGAGCAACATCCGGGGAGAGGCGTTTGAAGCGTGGGTCGCCGCCCTCGCTGCGGTCAGGCCGGCCCAGGTGCAGATTTACAGCACCGATTATCCCGTACCGGAGGCGGGCGTGGAGCGGGTCCTCCCCTATGTGCTGAAGCGCATCGCTGAGGAGGTCGAAGAGCGCACAGGACTCCAGGTCCGGGCCTACTGGTTCTAAGAAGAGACCGGAGTCTGGCGAATTTTGGAGCCCCCAAGAGCGGGATGATCACCGGCGAGCATGGGGTTAGCGCCACGCGCCGCAGGTACCTCCCCATGGCGCTGGACGAGGCCCAAATCGAATGGGTGTGGCTAAAATCGGTGGGACGTCCGGCTTCAGCCGGGAAATTCCCGCTGAAGCGAGGCCTCCGGATCGGTAGGACGTCCGGCTTCAGCCGGGAAATTCCCGCTGAAGCGAGGCCTCCGGATCGGTGGGACGTTCCGGCTTCAGCCGGAAAATCCCTGCTGAAGCGAGGCCTCCGGATCGGTAGGACATCCGGCTTCAGCCGGAAAATCCCTGCTGAAGCGGGGCCTCCGGATCGGTGAAACGTCCGGCTTCAGCCGGGAGATTCCCGCTGATCAGAGCCGCCTTCGACCCCAACCACATCTTGAATCCGGGCAATATCTGCCCCTGGTGGCGGAGGAGCGCCCAACCCGGGTTATATCAACAGAGCGTCATCCCAACAGACATCGAGGTGCTTAGTGGTCGGAAAGGGGACTATTTCTTCCTGTGTCTACGTTGCCAGCGTGTCTTTTTCATTATCTTACGATGCTTGTGTTTAGATATCTTCTTCTTGCGCCATTTACGTGCACCAGCCATTAAAACACCTCCCGAGTTTTTAGATCCGCAATAAGTCACAGCATTC
>QMOC01000231.1 GCA_003648085.1 Chloroflexota bacterium | reverse complement strand
GGTTGTTGGCAGTATTGATGCCGCCGCCGCCAACGGTGGCACGGGAGCCCTGAACCGTGTTGTCCTCACCGCCGCCGATGGTGGCGTAAGGGCCATCGGCCTCGTTGCTGTAGCCCCCACCGATGGTGTCGTGGTCGGCGTTGGCGGTGTTTTCCTGACCGCCGCCGATGGTGGCGTGGGTGCCGGTGGCAGTGGCCTGGTTGTCCTGACCCCCGCCGATGGTGGAGCGATCGCCGCTGGTCTCGTTGCTCTCGCCGCCGCCGATGGTGGAGCGGTCGCCGGTGGCAGTGTTGTCGTACCCGCCGCCAATGGTGGCATACGGCCCATCCGCCTCGTTGCTCCACCCACCACCGATGGTATCGTGCTGGGCGTTGGCGGTGTTGACCTCACCGCCACCGATGGTGGCGTAGTCGCCGTCGGCCTCATTGCTGTAGCCCCCACCAATGGTGGCGTCGAAGCCGCTGGATGTGTTGCTCCCACCGCCGCCAATGGTGGCACCGATGCCATCAGCAGTGTTGCTCTGCCCACCGCCGATGGTCGAGGTGTACGCCGAGGCGCTGTTGAACCGACCCCCACCAATGGTGGAGCGCTCCCCGGTGGCCGTGTTGTCCTCACCGCCGCCGATGGTGGCGTAGGGGCCGTCGGTCGCGTTGCTGTAGCCCCCACCGATGGTGTCATACACGTCGCTGGCGGTGTTCTCACCACCACCACCGATGGTGCTGTGTTCATCATTGGCGGCGTTGCTCCTCCCGCCTCCCACCGTGGCATACTCCTCACTCGCCAGGTTGGTCAACCCACCACCGATGGTGGCGTAGACCGCGTCGGTCGGATCCCCATCGTCGCTGCCAGCCTGGTTGTTCCCTCCACCGCCCACCGTCCCGTAGTCGTCCACCACCCGGTTGCCGGTGGCATCATCGTTGGGGTTCGACCGCCCACCCCCACCAATGGTGGCATAATCGGCCATCGCGCGGTTGCTCTGCCCACCACCAACGGTGGCGTACATCGCGTCCCCAGTCGTCCCGGCATCGTCGCCCGCCAGGTTGTCGTTCCCGCCACCCACCGTGCCGTACTCGTCGCTGACCAGGTTGCCCAGGTCGGGGATGTCACCCCCTCCTCCACCGATGGTGCCGTAGTCGGCTATGGCACGATTGTGCCGCCCCCCGCCAACGGTGGTGTAGTCCTCACTGGACAGGTTGCTCAACCCACCACCAACCGTGGCAATGTACCCGCTGGCTTCGTTGCTGCTGCCACCGCTGGCAGTCGAAGCAAACCCGCTGGCGGTGTTGCCCTCCCCACCACCCACGGTGGCGTAGGCCGCGTCGGTCACCGTCCCAGCATCATCACCCGCCTGGTTGTCCCGCCCGCCGCCTATCGTGCCGTACTCGTCGCTGACCAGGTTGCCCAGGTCATAGACAAAGCCCCCACCTCCGGCTATGGTGGCGTAGTCCGCCAAGGCCCGGTTGTGGCGACCCCCGCCGACGAAGGCGTAACGACCGGTGACGGTAAGCCAGGAGCCACCGGCGACGGTGGCCGCCTGACCGGTCACGTTGATGTGCTCACCACCGCCGATGGTGGCGGTGAGGGCCTCGGCGCGGTTGAGATAGCCTCCCCCCACCGTGGCGTGACCATCGCTGGCCTCGTTGCCCTC
This sequence comes from Chloroflexota bacterium, assembly GCA_003648085.1. Classification (GTDB taxonomy): domain Bacteria; phylum Chloroflexota; class Anaerolineae; order B4-G1; family B4-G1; genus B30-G15. Next base: position 3,563 of record QMOC01000231.1, on the reverse strand, counting down.
ACCACCGCTCACCGTGTCGTAGTCGCCGAACACCCGGTTGGGATAGGCGCTGCTGCCACCGCCGCCAATGACGGCGCCCACCACACCCGCTGCAACCTGGTTGTCGCCGTGGCCGCCGATCAGGTTGGGACTGATGCCGCTGGGCTCCAGCCGCAGCGCACGACCCCCGTTCACCCGCAGTTCGAGGGGTTGCTCGTCGGGGGTGCCGAGGAAGTTGATGGCGGGGTTGGTGCCGGCGTTGCCGGTGAGAGACCAGAAGTCGCCCCCTGCGGCGCCGGTGTCGTCGTCGCCACACTGCCAGGCGCTGCCGTCCCACTCGGCAATCTGACCGTTGGCGCAGCCCTGAGGCAGACGGTAGGGGATGTCCAAGGTCACCGTCACATCCCCCTGAAGCCCCCCGCCGGTCAGACCAACGCCGGGGTAGACGGCGGTGATGTCCCCAGCACCCGCCGTGCCGCTGACGACGTCGTCCTCCTCGCACTCCACGGTGCCATCGGCGTGGATGACGCGAATGGAGGAGCCTGGCAGACAGACGTCAGCCACACGCTGCTGGATGGTGGAGGTGTCTACGTTGAAGGTGGTGTCCAACAGGGTGAGACCTATCCCAGCAGAGTAGGTGGTGTCGCTGTCCTCGTCCGCTGCCGGCGCCCACGCGCCCCCGTCCCACTTCAGCACCTCGCCCGTCGCAGGAGCAGTCACGCTGACCGGGTACCCCTGCAGCCGCTCCGTCGAGCGAGAGTTAAGGGCGAAGAGGGCGTAGGGGGTTGCCGTCAGCGGTTGGCGGCCGAGGTTGGTGTAGTCGGTGTCGCCGGTGCATTGAACGGCGATCTCCAGCCAGCGGGCGTCGCCGGTGAAGGCATCAGGGCCGAATTCGCCGGAGCCGTTCAGTTGCACGGTGAAGTAGCCATCGCTGAGGCTCACGCCCGTGAGGGTTTGGATGCCCCCCACCTGCGCGCCGCCGCTGGGAGCGTCCCACAGGCTGAACTGGAAATCGCAGGTGTCACTCACCGGGGTGCCGTCGTCGAAGAGACGGCCCTGGTAGGTGAAGGCCGTGCCCAGGGGTGCCTGTGGGGAGCGTTCCTCTCGTGGTCCTGGCCCCTGTGCCAGAGCGACGGTCACGACCAGGGCAAACAAGAGCCCTAGGACCAGCGTGCTTATGAGAACAAGTGATCTTTTCATCCTTTGCCTCCTTTGAGTTTGGATTGCAGAGCGATTGGATTGGAGCAAGCGTCGTGTACTCATCATCTACCTCCTGGTGTGAGAACTAGGATTTGCAGGGTTCGTGGATTTGAAGGCTGTCCTCATTGGTCATATGCACATCACCTCCCTTCGAGCGAGGATGTACGGTGTGAAGTATGATATTGAGAGCATCTCCGGGGAAAGGAAATGAGGAAGCCGTCAGGCTGGGGGAAGAGAGTACCCCGGTGCTGCCTGTCTAATAGCGAAGGGGACTTGTGGCGACTCTAGATGCAGGCTTAGGTTATCAAGGTGTTTCTATTTTACACTATATTCACCAAATAAGCAATAGTACTGTTCGCTCAAACCGCCAGGAGTCCTTATGTACTTTATCAGGTATCCCGGCTAGCGACGGTGCAGGATGAAATGCACCAGGTCACGCCGCCACGGGCGCTTACGACGCAGGTAGTCGAGGCACTGAGCAAAGCGAGCGGGTTCAAAGCCAAAGTGGCGCGGGATAGTCCCCAATTCCGTAGCACTGCCCACAGCCAGAAGGTCGAGCCACCAGGGGGGGGCGGGGTTGCGTGGCAGCAATGCATCGAACAGCCCAATAAGGCCACGCATCAGAGGCATACGCACATGCACCAGCCGTCTGCGCGTTCCCAGCGCTGCCAGTACCTGCGCCACCAGTTGTTCGAGAGTGAAGTGCTCCGGCCCACCGAGGGGGATAGTCTGCCCGATCAGATCATCCCGGTCCAGTGTGGTCACGATGCACGTCACCAGATCCGTGATCCACAGCGGCTGGAAGCGGGCCAGGCCCGTGTCAGGGATGGGCATCACGAAGGGGATCGCCTTGGCCAGCATCGCCAGCACGTTGGTAAAAGCGTCCTCCGGGCCATAAGTAACGGCTGCCCGGAGGATTGTATAATCCAATTCGCTTTCACGCACTGCGGCTTCTGCCTCTCCACTGGTGCGGAAGAGGGGGTAAGCGGAAGCACGATCAGCTCCCAAGCGGCTCAGGTAGATGAAGCGATGTATGCCCGCTTCTTGTGCTGCTGCGGTGAGATTGACCGTGTCTCTGGCGTGATTATGTAGCGTTCCTTCTTCAACAAGGTCCTCCTCCCCTGTCAGATGAACGACGGCTGTCACATCTTGCATAGCAGTGCGCAAGGCAGGCAAATCGTCCATGCTGGCCGAGACGGTGGAGAAGAGGATGCCTGTGGGGAGTCGCTGCTCGTACCGGAAGGGTCGTAACAAACAGCGTACCGCGCATCGCTCGGCCGCCAGTCGGCGCACTACGGCCCGCCCCACAAAACCCGTAGCACCGGTGATCAGTATCATATCCCCTCCTTTGCACGAGCGATTATACCACCGATGCCAGTGAAGGCCAAACGATTAGGCGCGACCGTCACACATTCCCGTTGAGCCAACACCTTTTCCTAGCGCCGCTGCGCCGTGCATTTGGTGCGGGCGTCAAAGATGTGGTTGATCTCTTCTCGGAGCCTCTCCACTTCAGGATGTGTCTCGGCGTAGTCTGCTCCGTACACCTCTTTGATGCGCTCCTGGACTTCCTGTAAGGCGTGGAAGATACACTCGTGGTGCACGGCTTGGGGAAAGACCTGAGCCACGACGTCCATACGTCTGCAACGCCGCTACGTGATGCTCCACCGTCCACCTCGAGTACGGGAGCAGGTTCGGCGGCAGGTTGGTGAACGTCTTGTGCTTGCACTTTGGGTTTGGTCACTCATCTCTGGCTCCGGGATTTGAGGAGAAACAAAAGACGGGGCACTTACTTTGCCCCGCCTATGACCGGAGTCTGGCGAATTTTGGAGCCCCCCACGTTTACGGTATGACAGCTGATAAGGGGGTCGTAGTGGCGACTTCAGTCGCTCCGACCTCGCTTTGAACGACTGAAGTCGTTACTACGAGCAAAATCGCCAGTGTCCAGGCTGAAAAGCCCCACCGGTGGGGTGGGGCGGTCAGGTCGGATGGGGATCTCAACCCCCCAGTGTGGCACTTCCACCTGGGTCAGCCAGCATATGGTGTCCACATCCGGTGCACTCTCAGGAAGCGGCGCTTTCTGCCAGGTGACCCGCACAGGACTCGAACCTGTAACCAAGGGATTAAGAGGCTCTTGCCCCAGCCAGAGTCGGCCGGGGCTCGGGCTAGAGATCACTATCGGCCAGCGGGGAAAAGCGGCTGTGCCGCTCCTTCAACTCTTCATCGGCCCAGCGGGCGTAGAATTTCTCCGTCACCGACACATCGGTAGTGTTCCTCGACAGTTGAGATAAATAGTGAAAGGGCCAACTAGACGCCCCACAGAGCATCCGAAACACTGTTCAAACTGACCCAGCATGCCATCATCCCCCGCGCTGTCGGAAACGCGG
>QMOC01000230.1 GCA_003648085.1 Chloroflexota bacterium | reverse complement strand
GCGCGGCATTACATCAGGTTGATCGCGTTGGTAGCACTGGCTGTGATCTCTTGCAGCGTGGGACGTGCCCTCACCCCAACCCGCGCCGGTGGTGCGGCACGGCATCCGTTGTCACCGTTTATCTCGATGTCGGCGGTGGCGGACGCCCGCTGTCCACCTCTGCCGCCGCCCACCGATCCCACCGTCACCGTCTCCTCGGAGGCGGAACTCCGCGACCGGGCTTACAACGCCGCCCCCGGTACCACCGTCCTCGTCACGGCGGGTACCTACAATATGCAAAGTTACGTCCACATTGTGAACGACGGCATCGCCATCCGGGGCGCTACCGGCGATCGAGACGACGTCATCCTCGACTTTGGGGGGATGACGGACGGCTATTTCGGCATCCTCGTGGAGGCCGACGACGTGACCATTGCCGACCTCACCATCCGCAACGCCACCGACCATGGCGTCTCCATTCAGGGGCGCGACCGGCCCGTGCTCTACAACCTGCACATCCAGGACATCGGAGACCAACTGGTCAAGGTCAACCCCTGGGGTGATGGGAGCGAGGACGGGCTGCTGGCCTGCTCCCGCCTGGAATACACCACCATCGCGCCCGACGAGTACACCAACGGCATCAGCGCCCACAACGCCCACCGCTGGGTGGTGCGTGACAATGAGTGGTACCGCATCCGCACGCCTGGTAACACCCCCGTCCCCACCGTCCTATTCTGGTCCGGCTCCTCGGATACGATAGTGGAGCGCAACCTGCTGGTGGACTGCTACCAGGGCATCTCCTTCGGCAACGCCAGCCAGGAGGGCATAAACCACACCGGCGGCATCGTGCGCAACAATTTCATCTACGCCTCTATGCCCCACGATGTGGTGATCGAGATGGTCCGCGCTACGGGCTGGCTGGTGGCCCACAACACCGCCCTGCTCCTCAACCCCGATGGCGTGACCTGGGGGATGGAAGCCCGCTTTTCGGAGAGCCAGGGTACCTTTGCCTACAACCTGACAAATATGGACATCTGGCTCGACCGAGACGGGGCTAACGCCACCGGCACAGGCAACATCACCGATGCCCAGAGCAGTTGGTTTGTGAACCCCTCCGACGGTGACCTGCATCTGGTATCCACGGCCACGGCTGCCATTGACCAGGCGGCCACGTTACCCGACGTGAGCGACGACTTCGACGGCGACACACGCCCCATCGGCTCCGCGCCGGACGTGGGCGCCGACGAATACGGCACGCCCACCTTCGACGTCTATGTCTACCTGCCCGTGGTGCTGCGCAACTACGAGCCGTCCACGCCGGCAGGTGGCACGCTCATTCAGTTGCTCTGTCCGCTATCCAGGCCAAAGCGGACTATCTGGTGAGCACCGACCGGGACTTCACCGATGTGGATGAGACCACGGCGGAACTACGCCAATATCTGAAACCTATCCGGGTCGGCTCGTTCCTGCGCGAGGTGATGGGCTGGATCGGCCGGGCGCTGTCGGCCATCGAGCGGCGGCGCTGGTCGGATTTGGAGCGGCCGTTTGAAGTCGTTACTACGAGCAAAGCGGGTCTTCGTCTCGTGCATTGTTGAGCCAATAACGGCTCAGATGGGGCTTCAGATCGGCCTCGTCCAGGGTGTGCCCCACGTGAGGCGGAGAGATCGTGTCCACAATCTCTCGTTTGACCACTTCCCGCTGTATTAGTTTCAAAAACCACTTATCGCCACGTAAGACCGGTTATCCGCTGACACTCATTTCCCTTCTCACCTATGATATAGTAAGATTGCCAGTAGTTGGGATGGTTCAGAATGAGTTGACACTTTCTCACGCGGCCCGCACGGGCATGAAGTGCCCGTGCTACGAAGCGGCGCCCGACGAGTCGGGCTTACGCCGCAACGCAGCAGGAAAACGGTCTTTGCAGCAAGTAAGGGGGATTGATCCCCCGCTGCTCTGTAGCCCGGCGACTTCATCGCCGGGCGGCGGTGTGCAGCAGACATCAAAGTGTCACCCTATTTTCGCTTGTAATTGAACCATCCCCAGTAGTTTTACAGATTCTGCAAAATTGCCAGTGGGAGCAACTGCCAACGGAGACCGGATTGAACGGATTCAGGCTTGCGAAAGATAACTCCCTGAGACCGATGCTCGTCCGTATAGTGCACATCGGCGCTGCGATCTTAGTGACGCTGGCTGCCTTTGCGCTGGCGCTACACGCACGCCGGATTATGCCCACACCCCCATCTCCTCCGCCGGATGAGTTGACGCACCTTGAATTCAGCCCCTACTGGGTCGGGATGCTCGTTCAGGTGGCCGCCGTCCCGCTCGCGCTCATCTATCTCTTCAGCAACACGCACCTCTTCCGCCGCGCGGTCGTTGGCCCAATCACGCCACGCGAGGGGCTCAAACTCTTCGCCGGTCTGGTGGCGATTCAGGCGCTGACTTGTATTTACGAATTGTGGCTTACCGGCCTGATGGGCGAGCCTCCCGCGTTCGGTACCCTCGTTGTGGTGATCACCGGCGGCCTGTTGGGAGGCTGGAGGGCCGGCTTGGGGTTGGGCCTTATGGTCGCGCTCTGCCGGGGCACGCAAGGGGTCATCCTCGACCTGGGCCCGGCGATCGGCGAGGCGTTTCAAACTCGCGGCCTGGGGGGAGTGCTTTTCGGACTGCCCTGGCAGGGCGCGCTTCTATGGAACTACTGCTTGAATCTGTGGGTCTCGTCGGCCCTGTGGGTGGGTGTAGTCGCCGGTCTGTGCGCCGACCTGCTGGGCAAGCGCCGGTTTGCACCGCCGGTCGCTCCCCTTCTAGGGGCCGGCGTCGAAGCGGGGGCCGGATGTCTGGGAGCCGTCGCCGGAGCACCGCCGGGGCTCTTCATCTTGATCCCTAACGTGGTGGTGTCAGGGTCGGCCATGCTCGTAGTTGCGCTCATCGTGCGCAACGCGCAAGCCGAGGCTGCCCGTCATCGGGCCAGAGCCGCTGAACTGGCCCGCGCCCACGCCGAAGTCCGCGCCCTGCGGGCCCAGATCAATCCCCACTTTCTGTTCAACGCGCTCAACACCATCCGCTACTTCGTGCGCACCGACCCGGAGACGGCGCGTCGCCTGCTGCTCGACCTTTCAGAAGTTTTTCAGCGTGCCCTCCGCTCGGGCGAGTTCGTGCCCCTGGGCGATGAGATCAGTTACGTCAAAGCCTACCTGGCCCTGGAGAAAGCCCGGCTCAACCACCGGTTGCGGGTCGAGTGGTCCATCCAGACTGACACCCTGCTGGATCACCCGGTGCCCACGCTCATCCTGCAGCCCATCGTGGAGAACGCGGTCATCCACGGCATCTCAAGGCAACCCGAGGGCGGGATGGTGCGCATCACCATCGAACGGACGGAGGATGATCTGGTCCTGCGGGTGGAGGATGACGGGCCGGGCATCGCGTCGGCCCGGCTGGCGGAGATTTTGGACCCGGCCCGGGGGACCAATGCGGCTATCGGATTGCGCAACGTGGATGGTCGGTTGCGGGCGCTGTACGGAGATGAGTACCGATTGGTCGTCGAGTCCGAGATCGGACGGGGAACACGAGTGGAGATCAAGGTTCCATTCCAACTGAGCAACCGACTAAAGGACTAACCATGCACATTCTCATCGCCGACGATGAAACCCCGGCCCGGAGCGAACTGCGCTACATCCTGGAGACTCTGGTGCCGGAAGCCACCTTCTGCGAGGCCACGAACGGTGACGAAGTGCTCGCGCTGGTTGAGCGTGAACCGGTTGACGTGGTCTTCCTCGACATCAACATGCCCGGCCTGGATGGGCTGGAGGTGGCAGCGACGATTATGGACGGGCCGGAGCCGCCACTGATTGTGTTCGCCACGGCCTACGACGAACACGCGCTGCGGGCCTTTGAACTGGCCGCGCTCGACTACGTGGTGAAGCCCTTCGACGAACGGCGGCTGGCGAAGACGATAGAGCGGGTGCGCCAGGCTTTGGAGGAGCGCGCCACGCTGGAGCAGAGGAAGGCCGCGCTGCGTGAGTACCTGCTCAGGGCGGCCCCGACCGGCGGCCTGACCAAACTGTGGGGCCAACGGGAGAACGAAAACTGGGTGCTGGTGGACTACCGTGACATCCTCTGGATCGTGGCCGAGGCTAAGAAGGTGTACATGCATACTGTCGCCGGGGACAAACTCCGGGTGCGCCACACGCTCAGAGAATTGGAAGTGCGCCTGAAGCCACACAACTTCATCCGGGTGCACAAGGGGTACCTGGTCAATCTCGACCACGTGGCCGAGGTGGTGCCCTGGTTCTCCGGCACCTACCTCGTCCGTATGGCCGATAAGGAGCGCACGCGGATTCCGATGTCGAGACGGTACGCGGTGCAGTTGAAGAGGGAAACGGGGTGGTAGAGAAGCCTCTTGGAGGATGCACTCCTTCCGCAGGGCAGTGGCTATGTGTCTATCCCTGGAGGTGCGGCGGCGATGGCAGCCAGAAATTCACCCGCCTGGACGACCTGGACTCCCAATTTGCGCAATGCCGTCACCAAATCAGAATCATCGTACAAGTCTCGATCGGCCGTCACCAAGTAGCAGGGGCGGGCGGCCACGGCGGTAGCAATTACCATATCATCACTGGGATCACGGGAGTGAGGGAAATCAGAAGCAGGTGTTACAATCAGAGCCAGAGAATGCAATAATGCTACAAATCCTTGCCCCTGGCCGTAAGACAAAAACCGGCGCACCCTAGGATACCTTATCACGCGCTTAAACTCATCCAGCATAGAAAGCGAGGTGACCAAAACGAACCGCTTCTCGCGCCAGGCTTGGTATAACGGGAAATGGCGTCCGGCTGCTGCCATCCTGAGGAGCAGATTGGTGTCCACGACAGCACGCATCAATGTCCCCCACGCCGTACCTCATGAACCAGTGCAACTATCTCGTCGTCGCTCACGTCGGCAATGTCTACCTCGGCTTGCTCCTGGGCAGAGATGGCCTCGAATTCCTCAAACGGCTTGCGCCACTCCTCCGGGGAAAGTGCGACCAGATAACGTTCCTGTTCTTCCAGAGAAGGCAATGGCTGTGCAACCACTACCAGCACCTCGCTACCTGGCGGCAGACCGGGAATCTGATGCAAGCGCACAATACCATCCCTCTCCACTACACCACGATAGGCTGTTAATATACCACCCATCATTCACCTCCCGCGGTGATTATAGCACTGATAAAAAGAATCAACAAACTATCCGGCGGCTTTGGGCCTGCAATC
>QMOC01000229.1 GCA_003648085.1 Chloroflexota bacterium | reverse complement strand
AGGTCGAGCCTGTAGATGCGGTTGATCCCGGGTTGCTCAATGTCCACGACTTCTGCGACGGCGTCCCGCAGGTCCGGCGTGGTGATCAGGTAATAGGGGCGACCGGGGACGAGCGCCTGGCGCAGCAGTTCGATGGCCGCTGCCGTGCTGGGTGTGCGCAGCACAACGGTGGGCTGAAACAGCCGCCGCCCGGTCTGGCAAACGGCGACAAAGCCGTCTGTACGACCGTCAGCATCCTCATGGACGTAGAGGCGGGTGCGCCGGGGATTATGGTATAAGGCGTAGTAGACGAACAGCGCATCGGCCGGCGCAGAAAGGTGCAGTAGGGAACGCACTTTCAGACGCAGACTTTCCAGATCAGCCACCGCCATCACCCCCAGGTGACCAGTTCCTGAAGACGGGAAACAACAAACGGCGCCAGGGAATCACTGCCTCCACCGGAGTGCCCATCACAGGGGTGAGCAGTCCGCCGGCGCGCACTCCATAAGCGGCGTTAACGATGCGCGTGCCCGGCGGCAGGTGCTCTACTGTGACCGCCAACGTCATCGTCAGAGATTCACCCGGCGCGAGGTCGGCAATCGTCCAGGTGACCATCCCGCCCGCCTGGGTGTAGTTGCCGCTGGCCCAGGCGAGGGGCGTGCTTATAGGGATGGTGTCGGTGAGGGCGATTTGGGTGAGAGTGAAAGTGGAGGTATTGGTGACGCTGAGCGTATAGATAAGCAAGCGGGCCGGAAATCTTTTGGGAAAGGTGCCCCGCTTGGTCACTTCCAAGTGTGGCGCGAGCGCAAGCGCGGTTTCGGTGTAAACTCCGGCCGCGCCCCCGTCAGTCGTGACCCATACCACGTTGGTCAGCGTCCCCTCGTAGCCCATCTCCACCGTGACGACGACTGTCTCTGTCCAGACGCCGCCAAGCGCGGTGATGGTCGGCGTCCAGGTGAGAACGCCGGCAGGGGTGACGTGATCCGGCAAGACGTCGGTGATAGTGGCAGTGAAGGTAACGTTGCCGGTGTTGGTGACGCGGAGGGTATAGGTCAGTTGCGTACCGGCTTGCACCGGGTCGGGGTCGGCCTGCTTGGTGACCTGCAGTCCTAAACGGGTTGCCTGCACTGCTGCCAGTGCGTCCACGATGCCCCAGCCATAGACGTTGTTGGGACGTCCGCCGGGCTCACCACCGCAACTGGTGTCAACACGGGGGCGGGCCGTCTGGGCGATGATCCATTCCGTAGCATCCACGTCGCCGACGAGGAACGGCGCGGCCGACCACAATAGCGCCACCGTCCCCACGACGTGTGGCCCGGCCATCGAAGTGCCACTGTTTGAGCCGTATCCCCCGCCGGGGATACTGGAGCGCACCCCCACACCCGGTGCGGTCACGTCCGGCTTAAGCCTGCCGGAGCCGTCCACAGTCACCGGCCCACGGCTGCTGAATCCGGCGATGGTGTCGCTGTTATCGCTCGCCCCCACAGAGAAGGCGGCGTCGTAGATGGCCGGCGGATCGTGTATCGTGCTGCAGGAAGGCCCGCTGTTGCCGGCCGAAGCGACGACCACGATGCCCGCCACACGCACGTTCTCGACGATCATTTGCAGTGTGTCCCAGTCGCATCCTTCGCTGGGTGGGCAGGCCCAGGAGTTGTTGATCACGTGCGGGGCAAGGCTGGGGACCCCGTCGGTGAAAGGGTCGCCGCCGATGGGGTAGGGGGCCAGGAAGAACTCGAAGCACTCGGCGTAGGTGGCAGGGGTGCCCCAGCCATTGTCCATATTGCGGCAGCCGATCCAGCGTGCGCCGGGCGCGACGCCGATTTGGTTGCCCGCGCCGTCGTCGCCGATGATGGTGCCCATCGTGTGCGTGCCGTGGCTGTAGTCGTCACAGGGTTCTGGGGAGTCTACACCGCAGGGGTTATAGCCGTGGGTGTTGGTGTGGATAGCGTCGTGCCAATTGTAGTCGTGGGTGGCGGTAATGCCGTTGTAGCCCCGGTACTGATTGATCAGCGCCGGGTGATCCCAGTCGTAGCCGGTATCCTGCCCGGCGACGACGATTCCCTGGCCGGTGTAGCCCAGCGCCCAGACATCATCGGCGTTGATCCGTGCCACGTTCCACTCGACTCCCTGAGGAGCCAGCGGGCGCACGCCGTCGGGCTGGGGCTCCGGCAGCGGTTGGCGGACGCGCGGGTTGGCGGCGATGCGGGCCACCTCTGGACGGACGGCAAGGCGGGTGACAAGGGCACGGTCGCCCTTCACTGCCAACATGTTGACGATGTAGAACGGGCGGTAGTCAACACCGGCGGCATCCAGTTCGACGCGCAGGGGGGCCTGGGAGCGCAGTGCCACCTCCCGCAGTGCATCGTAGACGTAGCGCAGACGCGCCTCACGGGTGGGCAGGGCCGCTGCCGCGCTGAGGTCCGCCTGCTCGGCCAAGACTAGCAGAAACCTGGTCTCGCCGCCATCGGCGGTGGCCTCCCACACCCGGGGCGCGACGTTGGCAGGCCGGGTAGTCGAACCTGCGCGGGTGACGATGAGCAGGGTCAGGAAGAGCAGCCCTGCCAGACCCAGCGCCAGGCCCGTGTTAAAAATGCGGTGTCTGTTCATAGAATGAAATTATAGCAGAAGTACGAGGCTTGACAAAAACGCTCTTCCATAGGATAATCGCCATCACACTTTGAGGAGGATGGTATGGCAAAACCATTTGAGGTAACCGATGCTACCTTTGATGAAGAGGTACTTCAGGCAACGGAGCCTACCCTGGTGGACTTTTGGGCCGAGTGGTGTGGGCCATGCATAATGATCGCTCCAGCGGTTGAGGCAATTGCTGAGGAATACGAAGGGAAGCTGCGTGTGGCGAGGATGAATGTGGATGGCAACCGGCGAACGCCGATCCGCTACGGCATTCGCGGTATCCCTACACTGATTTTGTTTAAGAACGGGAAAGAAGTGACACGCATTGTGGGCTACCGTCCCAAAGAGGCACTGGTGGAGGAACTGCTGCCCCACATAACTTGACACCACGGTACCTATGTGGTATACTGGGTGCACAATTTGAGATTGTAAAGACTGCGATTGGGAAGAGTAGGCATCAAAGCGGGGTTCAGAGAGTCGGGCACTTGATTTTTGAATCAAGGGCTGGAAGCCCGATACCAGCGCAGGTGCTGAATGGGCCCAGGAGTCGCCCGCCGAACCCCCGCCCAGCGGGGTAGTAGTCCGGGCCGGAAGCGCCACCGTTACCAGGGCTGAGGGTATCGAACCGGTTGCTTATTGCCGGAAACCGGCGGCCGGTTCCGTACCCGCGAATGAGTGAGGCTGGCTCTTCACATACCACGCGCCGTCACCGGCGCGTTTTGTGTTCTTTCGCACGCTTTCGCGTTTCGCACGCTTTCGCGTTTCGCACACTTTCGCGTTTCGCACACTTTCGCGTTCTGAGGAGCCGCCTAAGCGGGGTGGCACCACGGGGTTGACGCCCGTCCCGGCAACGGGGCGGGCGTTTTTCTCTCGTAGGACAAGTTGCCAACTTGTCCTACCTTGCCAACTTGTCCCACTGCTGAGGAGGAACGGAAATGGAGAAAAGACGTATTCTCACAGGCGATCGCCCTACAGGCAAACTGCACCTGGGCCACTACGTGGGCAGCCTGGCCAATCGTGTGCAACTCCAGGATGAGTATGAGTGCTTCTTCATCATTGCCGACCTCCATACCCTGACCACCCGACCGGAGAAGCACCACATCATTGAGATGAGGCACCACATCCGCGACCTGGTACTGGACTACCTGGCCGTGGGCATTGACCCGGAAAAGAGTGTCATCTTCGTCCAGTCAGCCATTCCAGGTACCTACGAACTCAACCTCATATTTGAGATGCTAGTCAGCGTGCCGCGGCTGGAGCGTGTCCCCAGCATCAAGGAGATGGCGCGCGATGCACGGCTGGAGACGCTGCCCTTTGGCCTGCTGGGCTATCCGGTGCTCCAGGCCGCCGACATTCTGTTGCCCCGCGCCCACCTCGTGCCGGTGGGGAAGGATAACCAGGCCCACGTGGAGGTAGCACGGGAACTGGCCCGTCGCTTCAACCGACTCTATGGTCCGGTCTTCCCCGTGCCCGAGATCTTGCTGGGGGAGGTGCCGACCTTAGTGGGGATTGATGGCGTCAAAATGAGCAAGAGCCGCGACAACGCCATTTACCTCTCCGACGATGCCGCAACGGTGGAACGCAAGGTACGCAAGATGTACACCGATCCCCAGCGGGTACGTGCCGACATCCCCGGTCGCGTCGAAGGCAACCCGGTCTTCATCTACCACGATGCTTTTAACCCCGACAAGGATGAGGTGGAAGACTTGAAGGAGCGGTATCGCCAGGGTAAGGTAGGTGATGTGGAGGTCAAAGAAAGACTGGCCCGCGCCCTCAATGCTTTCCTCGATCCTATCCGGGAGCGACGCGCTCGCTACGAAGCGCAGCCCGGCCTGATCGAGGAGATCCTGCGCAGCGGCATCCGGCGCATGTGTCAGGAAGCGGATGAGACAATGCACCTGGTGCGGGAGGCGATGGGGCTGGAGGCGCAACCCGGCCCGACCGCGCACAGCGTGCCCCCGCCGGGCCTGGTCTACTGCTGAGCAATGGAGGAGGTAGTATGCATCTCATAAAGGTCAGAATTCACAGCGACGACTACCCCACCGGCCGCTGTTATCCGTTCAACATCCCCGCTCTTAGGGAGACGCCGGAACTGACGTTCAGAAAGCCCATCGCCTTCTTCGTAGGCGAGAACGGGACGGGGAAATCCACCCTGCTGGATGCCATCACCAGGAAGTGCGGCATCCATATATGGGACAAGCCCAGGCGCCACCTCGCTCACAACAATCCTTATGAGACCCGTCTGGCGGATTACATCACCGTGAGGTGGGCCAACGGGAGTGTGCCGGGTTCCCTTTTCCGGGCCGAGACATTTCGTGACTTCGCTGACTTTCTCGACGATGTCGCTCTCTGCGATCCCGGCCGGTTGAAATACCACGGTGGTCATCTCCTCAACACGTTGTCGCACGGGGAGGCGATTCTGAGTTACTTCAGCGGTCGCTATCACATCAAGGGGCTCTATCTCCTCGATGAACCCGAGTCCGCGCTCTCGCCCTCAAGTCAAGTGAAGTTCCTGAGATTGTTGCAGCGGCTGGAGGCGGAGGGGCATGCTCAGTTCATTATGGCCACCCACTCGCCAATTCTGCTGGCCTATCCGGGGGCTCAAATCTTCAGTTT
>QMOC01000228.1 GCA_003648085.1 Chloroflexota bacterium | reverse complement strand
CGAACTCAAGGAGATTGACCTCCTGATTCAGCAGACGACTGCTGAGGTAGAACGTCTGGCACAGCGCAACACACAGGTGACCAACCGCTTGCGGCAAGTCGAAGCGACGCTGGACACTATACCGCGAGAGGACATCCAAGAGGCGTATACGACCGTCTTGGATACACAGCAGCGCCTCTTCACCATGCGGGGACAGTTGGAGAAGTTGCAGAGTGACCAGCGTAACCTGGCACGCTATCTCGACTTGCTCCGTAACATACTTGAGATCGCCGATCATACCGAGTACGAGCCTCGTGTCTCGGAGAAGGGTGAACCTGCCCAGCCGCTTGTTGTCCGTATCATCGAGGCTCAGGAACGGGAGCGACAGCGGCTCAGTCGGCAAATGCATGATGGGCCGGCTCAGTCTCTGACTAACCTCATCCTCCAGGCCGAAATCTGTGAGCGGCTTTTCGATACCGATCCCAAGCGGACGCGGGCCGAACTGGCTAATCTGAAGAACGCCGTAGCAGCGACCTTTCAGAAGATTAAAGGCTTCATTATCAACCTGCGCCCGATGATGCTTGACGACCTGGGATTGGTTCCCACCCTTCGGCGTTATGTGGACAGTTTCACTGAAAACAGTGGCGTTCTTACCCGCCTGACGGTCAGCGGCAAGGAACGGCGGCTGGCACCCTACAAGGAAGTGACCATCTTTCGGCTTGTCCAGGAACTGCTCAACAATGCCTATGAGTACGGTCACGCCAGTAATGTCCAAATCAACCTGGATATGGGAGATGATCTCATTCGTGTATCGGTCGAAGATAACGGCAGCGGCTTTGAACTCAGCGATACGCTCACCTCGCCGGATGCGGACCGGCTGGGTCTAGCGATGATGCGCGAGCGGGTGGAGATGTTGGGGGGCCAGATCCACTTCGATAGTAGCCTGGGACGAGGAACTAAGGTCAGTTTTGAACTGCCTGCTTCTTGATATGAAGACACGAGGTTGGTACAAACTTCCTATTGCTGCGCTGACGCGAATCGGATATAATTAGACCGGGATCGGGCGAATTTTGGAGCCCCCACGTTTACGGTATGACGGCTGATTAACCGCAAGATACGGGGGTCGCAGTGGCGACTTCAGTCGCTCCGACCTGGCTTTGAACGACTGAAGTCGTTACTACGAGCAAAATCGCCGGTGTCCAGTAAGTTAAACGGGTGAAAGCCCCGTTGACTTCGGCGAATTCGATTGAAGGGAGGTGAGAAAGGTGCTGTTTTTGCCGCGCGAGGAAGGGCAGGGTCTGGTCGAATATGCGTTGATCCTTGTTCTGGTGGCCATTGTGGTGATCGTGATTCTGGCGCTGCTGGGCCCGGCCATCGGCAATGTCTTCAGCAACATCATAGCCAACATTTAGCCTAACGACTACCGCAGCAACGCAGGCGGACCACGCTGCCGAACAGAGCCTCGCACTCGCGGGGCTCTGTTCCATGGTGCATTTAGTACAATTCTCGGTGCAGAACTCGATGGAGGACCCGATTTATCAGGGGTTTTCCTGGCCGAAGCCGGGCCTCCGACCTCGTTTTGCACCGCAAACTAGTACTATGGTAACGCTTGTACACGCCCCTTCACTATGGTATAATTTTGATGCCCGATGGAGGTACAGTGAGTGATGTGCCTTCTCAACAGGCGGAAAGAAATCTGTACATCTGAGGGCGGATTATGAACCGGAATATATTCAAGGATCAGCTTGCCGCGTCGCTCTCCTCCTCTCGCCGCGGCCAGAGCATGTTGGAGATGGCAATACTTATGCCGATCCTCCTCCTGCTGATTGCAGGAATGGTCGAGGTCGGGGCATACGCTAACGACTACCTGACGCTGCTCGATGCCGTCCGAGAGGGAGCGCGTTTTGGCTCTGACCTCGATCCCTACCTCACCATTCAAGAGCCCTTCGACACACGCACAGGTACTCTTGATCCTTTCCCCGATGTGCGTCCTCCTACGGTGATCACACCGGGGATGACAGCGCGACAATTATATGACCTGTGTGACCAGGGGAAGACGGTCAATTTTTATTATGAGATCGCCTGTCTGACTTTCCAGAACATTCCCATCGGTCAACTTGAAGTCACAGCCGACGCTAACGACGATATTGTAATCACGGTCATCGGCTACGCCAAAACCGGCGAGATCGTGCGCCGTTGGCCGCTGGTACAGATCGGAGGTGAGAGCCCCCCTCTCCCTTACCCCAACCCGAACGACCGCTCCTATCACTTCAAGGGCATCAACGACGGCGATGCCAATCCCGGTTGTACGGCCGACCATAGAGAGAACTGCCGTTGCTGGTCGCTCTACGGCGTGCGCGGTTCGTTATTCGATAATGCGCAAATCGAGAATGTACTTAAGGATATAAGGACAAAATCCGGATTTGAAGACGCCGAGGCTGGCGGCCTTGTGATCGTCGAGGTCTTCCACGCCCACCCCCACTTTACGGGTATGTTTACCATCGGTGATTTCATCCCCGACCCAATCCAGATGCGTACCTACTCCATCTTCCCCCTATCGGCCGCTACACCGAAATGAGCGGAGGTTTATATAATGAAAAGAGTCGGGCTAAAATTCGTGGGGAGAAAAGGCCGGAGGCCCCGCTTCAGCGGGGATTTTCCGGCTGAAGCCGGACGTCCCACTGATTTTAGCCACACCCTGATGAAAATGGCTTTGTGGCATCGGCTCTTCCGCCCAAGTGAGAAAGGGCAGGTGCTGATCATTGTGGCCGTTGCTTTCATCGCGCTCCTAATTCTGGTGGGACTCGTGACCGACGCCGCCGTCTTGTACGTGAACTATACTCATCTGCGCCAGGCTGTGGACGCCGGAGCCGTGGCCGCCGCAGCCCAGTACCGCAAGGACCGGGGCATTGAGGATATGTACGCTGCTGCCGTAGACGTGGTACAACTCCAACTCTCATCCGTCGTGACCGATGTCGAGACCTACTGGTGCCCTGTCACCGGCGAGGGCGACATGATAAAAAATTACGCCGGTAAGGACTATCAACCCTATGCATCCGATCTCTGCACCGTCCCGCCGCGCAAATTGGTGCGGGTGAGAGCCTGCTTCAACGTGGAACTGTTTTTCCTCCCCATCTTGGGCATTAACAATATCCCACTCTGTGCCCAGGCCGAAGCAGAGGCTGCGCTGATCAACGTGGTGTTGCTGCTGGATACATCGGAATCTATGGCCTACGGCACAGGCCCCGGGGATCCCAATGCCTGTCCTCCGTGGGGTTATCCGCGCGTGGCAGGCCCCAATCACGAGGAATTCGAAAGTTTCGCCGATTGCCTGCATGCCTGTTTGGATGAGCAATGGTGTAGCCCCTTTGAGGACGTGCGCGCGGCTGCGGCTGGCTTCGTGGGTATGATGCGCGATGGTGTGGACAGCGCGGCCGTCTATCACTTTGATAAAACGCCGGTGCTGACCCAATCCGTTGACCTTTCCTACGGCGAGCCAATCACTATCTACCCATCTAGCGGCCTCGTCGTCCCACTCACAAGCACGCTTTCCATAGTGGACGAGGCTATCAACGATAACAGCCGGCTGCACGTTTTCGCCCGGCCTAAGCGGCCCGATGAAGATGATTTGGCGCTCAACTTCCGGTGGACTAACACCAACATTGGTGGAGGGTTACGTGAGGCGACGGACGAGTTGGTGCGCAACGGCACTCCCGATGCTGTATGGGTGATCGTGCTTCTCACCGATGGCGCGGCTAACACCACCGATGTGGCAGCCGATGAGAACGGCTGGTGGACCTGCCCCTCCCCGCCCGGCAGTGGGGGCCCGGACGAGCGCACAGTCTCGCCTATGTGTCGCGATCCCGAAGCGCCCGACGCCGATCCCACCCATCCCGTCACCACGACAGTGACGCGCCATTGCCCCTCGTTAGAGGCATGCAGCAATCCGGAGGCTGTCCCCTGGTACACCAATCGCTACCTGACGGCCACACATCCCATCACCTACTACTACGACGCCGATGACTACGCCCGCGATATGGCCGACGCAGCCGCTTCGCACGGAATCGTGCTCTTCACCATCGGCTTCGGCAGATCGGTGATTGACTATCCGGCCGGCCGGGACGATGCCGGCGAGCGTTTGTTGCGCTATATTGCCGACGTGGGCGACGACGGCGATCGCTCCACCGCTCCTTGCGGTAGCGATTTTTATTGGGACTCCGATTATAAATGGCCTCTGCCTCCTCAGGGGGAGGACTGTGGCAATTATTACTATGCCGACGAACCGGATGAGTTAGATGATGTCTTCGAAGCCATCGCTAAACGCGTCTTCTTGCGCATCACCAAGTGAGAGAAGGCACACAGCACGCGCTGCCCACCGCGTGGGGAGGTGTTTCGATGAGAGAACTAAAGACCCGCTTGAACCAACTTCGGATTCGTGGTCAGGGTATGGTCGAGTTCGCCCTGGTGCTTCCCGTGCTACTCCTTCTCTTGTTTGGCCTGGTCGAGTTCGGGCGTATCTTCCACGCCTGGTTGACGCTGGAGTACGCTGCCCGCCAGGCTGCCCGCTATGCTGCGAGTGGAGCGCTCGATAAGGCTTACTGCGCAGAAGTCGCTGGTTTACTTGATGCTCAAGATTCTCTGCCCCCCGGAACCTACGCCAACTGGGACCGATATAACCCCGATACCGGTGAATACGACGCCCCTCTCGACTGCATGGTCTCCAAGAAGGCACCTGGCCTGGATTCCGAAAATCCCGACGACTATTGGTACTACCAGAAGGTCGAGGCCCGTTTACAGGATGCAGCCCGTCTCTACTCCATCCGCGAAGTTGCCCGTAAGGCTTGTGGCAGCATCGCGGTGGACGAGACGCTCTCAGGCGACATCATGCGGGATAATGACTTCGGGCGGTGCGGCGATCCCCCCGACCCTGCCCTGTGTGGAAACCCCTTCGCCCGTGGCTATTTCCATGTCACTGTGTGCAGCACCCGCTCCCCCTTCGTCTTTGACCCGAACGACGCCTACGGCTACGGACGGTACACCTGTCTCTACGATGAAACCCCCGGCGATGTCGCCAACGGTGATGAGACCGTCCGAGACGACGCCGGGGGCCCTAACGACCGTGTAGCGATCGCTCTCGTTTTCAACCATCCTCTCATCACCCCTATCCGTGGCATCGCCAATAATGAGGGGAACTACGTCACTCTCTATTCGGTGCGCGAGGCGGTGGTCGAGCGCTTCCGCGTCGCGCACCGAATAGAGAGTGACGTAGTTCCCCTCATTAT
>QMOC01000227.1 GCA_003648085.1 Chloroflexota bacterium | reverse complement strand
CCCCCACTCTGCCACCTTCATCCCCTATCCCTCATTGCCCCCGCCGCCGGTGGCGTGCCCGGCGACCTCTGCCTGCGCCGCCCGCAGGTTGGACAGGCAAGTCCGACCTACCTGCTGCCGGCCGCCGCATCAGCCAGCGGCCCAGCGCCCGCACCAGCGCCCCCGCCGCCCTCACCAGCAACCCCGCACCGGCGACGGCGATCGTCGCGCCCGCTGTCCGCGCCAACGGGCCAGGCCGGTAGACGGTGGGAGCCGGTTGCGGGGAAGCGGGAACGAGTTCGCCCTGAACTACGGGCTGGATGGCACCCTCCGAACAGGCGTCCACGCACGCACCACAGCCGGTACACGCTTCCTCGTCAATGCGGGCCCTGCCATCCACCAGGGCGATGGCCCCGGTGGGACACACCGCCACACACGCGCCGCAGCCCGTGCAGCGATCCGGGTCCACCCATACCTTCTGCGCGTCCATTATTCCTCATCCTCACACTACCAATGCCATCCCGATGAAGCCTCCCCAGGGCAGAGACGCATGCGACCACGGCCACCCGCGAGGGAACAGGGTGGTACGCCACACGATGCGCGCCTCCTCGCCGGCGATGGACCGCAGCAGCCGCTTCAACTCGCCCACACTGTAGAAATGCGCCGCGTCGTAGATCGTCGGCCGGAAGAGCCCCGCCAGGCGGCGCTGCAAGCCCAGGAGGCTCCAGCGGTTGAGCACGCCCAGGATCACCCCCTGCCGGGCCACCCGCAGCGCCTCCGCCAGCGCCTCCCGTGGCTGTTCTAGGAACTCCAGCGTGGTGATGAACGCTGCCAGGTCGAACGCGCCGTCGGCGAAGGGAAGCCGCCGGGCGTCGCCCCGCACCAGCGGCACGCCACCCAGCGCTCGCGCCTCCGCCAGCATGGCCGGCGAGAGGTCCAACCCCACCGTCGCCAGCCCCTGACCGCTCAGCCAGCGGCTGAAGTGGCCTGTGCCGCACCCGACCTCCAGAACGTTGACCGGTGGAGCAGGCTTTCCAGCCTGTCCAGGCAGCGGGCTGGAAAATCCACCCCACCCTTGCACCAGCAGCCAGCCCAGGACACGCTTCTCCAACCCGTCGGCCCGCCGGCCCTCCGGCGTCTCGTACCAGGCTTCATAGTGGGCGGCGACACGCTTGTCGAATGTCATATCCCCGCACGCTCATATCGTTCGTAGTGACGACTTCAGTCGTCCATAAGCGACTAAAGTCGCCACTACAGATTCCCATCTCATGCTTCTTCGGGCGATGGGCAGGCGTTGGAGAACGTGACCACCATCACCGCGTCCCCGCGCTCCGCAGCCCGGTGGAACGCCTCCTGCAGAGCAGCGAAGACCTCCTGCTCCTCTCCCCACACCAGGGTGCTCATCACGCCCATGCGGGTCTTCAGGCCACGCTCGCGGAAGACGCGCACCGCCTCGCGGATGGGCGGGCCAATCGAGGCCTGCCGCAGCGGATAGAGGCTCACCTGCGCCGTTACTACGCCCATCTCCGTCCTCCCCCCTCAGCGAAAGAACGCCTGCCCCTGAAACACGAAGGCATCGCGGGCCTTGGCGACGCAGCAGGGACGCAGGGGCGGCAACTCATCTGCGGGGCCGAAGTAGCGCGCTCCTATGATCTCCTGCATATCCGGCCTGAGTTCGCCCCCCACGACCCGGCACTCGAAGAAGATGGTCACCGGCTGCACCAGATCGCCGTTGGGGTAGGCGAAGGTGTACTCCGGGCTGGAGTAGACGCCGATAAGTGCCACCGGCTCGACCTCCAGCCCGATCTCCTCGTGCACCTCGCGCACGACCGTCTCATCGGCCCGCTCGCCCAGATCCATCGCCCCGCCGGGGAAGCCCCACAAGTTATCCCCGTCGCTGCGCCGCAGGAGCAGGATGCGCCCCTCCTCGTCCCGAATGCAGGCCGCCGCAGAGAGGCCAAACAACGGATCGTGCCCCACACACTCCCGCAGGCGGGCAAAATAGCCGGTTGCTCCCATCTCAAACCCCCTTTGCAGCAACTGGGGATAGGCTATCCACCAGCAATCCCTTGAAGCGGTCGAGGGTGATAGGGTGAAATTCCACCTCCAGACCTGTCCAGTCGAACAATTCCAGAATCTCCTCGGCGTGTTGAGTCATGTACTCCTCGGCGACGCCGAGGGCGTCCAGGACGATAATCTTGTCGTAGAATCCTGGAAAGTTGGCGTTGGCGTCTGCATCATCCCATCCAAAATATTTCTGATAGATTACCTTCCAGTGCTTGAGCCAGCCTGGCGTGAACCAGAGAATCTTGTCCTGCCTTCCCCCACTGATGCGCTGCCGGTCCTCAAAACCGACCAGCATATCGTAGCCGTAGTCCCCTTGCACCCTGACGATTCCCTGGCCTGCTGCCTGCAGGATCGAGTCCACCCGTTTGAGCGGCTCATCAGTGCTGATGTAGCACTTCTTTCCATACACGACGATAATCTTGTGGTCGGGACACGATTCCCGGGCCTGTACCAGTCTGTTCAGGAGATGCTCCTCCAGCCTATCGGGCAAGGCGTGCAGACCTGGTGGCGTAAAAAGGATCCGGAGCGGATTCAGAAAACCGCTCTCCATCAGATAGGTTATCTCGGGGTGCAACATCCCGCAGGAGATGATGCACCGGTCCTCAAATGTATGAATCATTTCGGCCATCGCTCTCCTCCTCTAACTGAATATCATTCTGGGGCAGATCAGCAGTCATCCTTTCCAGAACGATCAAACCGTCCACCAGATCGACGCTCTTAATTCTGGCCTGAAGTAGCCTGCTTTCCCCCAAAAAGTTGATCAATTGAAGTCCGCTGCTTTCAGGCTTGATCCAGGCCACGTCCTGCATCACTTCTTCTCGTTGACCGTCATCTTCAATATAGACCGTAGCCAGGCACATAATCCCCCCTACAGCAACTGATCCAGTATTCTCCCGATGTCCGTCTCCACCTTATCGCGACGAACTGGACGCCCCTCCAGGCCGGATTGGAAGATCTCCGGCTCATAGCCGATGGATCCAATGACGGAGATGCCTCTCTCCTCCAGTTCTTCTCTCAATCTCGAAGCGATCTCCTTGGACCTGATTTTGTTGAGAATGGTCCACACACGCTCCACTCCGACCTCGGCAGCGAGGGCGTTTATCTTTTCTGCAAGTTCCAGCGAATCGAAAGAGGGCTCGGTCACGATCAGCACACTGTCTATGCTCGTCTCAACACCTCTGCCGAAATGCTCTATGCCGGCCTCCATGTCAACAACGGCCACCTCGTCCTTCTGCAACGAGAGCCTCTTCAGGAACTCGCGGCTCAGCGCTCCCATAGGGCAGGCACAACCCTCAAGTGACTGGAGGATCTTACCTATGCAAACCAATCCGATGCTATCCCTCTCCACGATATAGTCGCCTGGAATATCTGCGACCTGAATCTCCTCCTGGGTCAGGATGCTCCTGGAGGACTCTGGCTCTTCTGAGAACGTTTGAAACACCTTTTTCTTCCCTCCAACGAGATCCAGCAAAGGTTCGGGCCTCCTATCAAAGCCGAGCATTCGATAGAGCCCCGGGTTTGATTCATCGGAGTCGACGACTAACACCCGGTATCCTCTGTCTCGCAGGCCATGTGCCAGGAGGGCGACAACGGTGCTTTTCCCGCTGCCCCCCTTTCCACAAACTGAGATCTTTTTCATCCACATCATCTCCTTCTCGCCTATTGGCTAAAACGGATCCTATCCTTCATAAATAGGGTGTTCCGTTCCCAATGTCTCTGGTACTGTGGCCAACAGAGGGATTTTAAAGAAGAGGTCGAAAAGTATGGGAATGATAAAGACGTACATAGGGCCAATCTCCCTCCATATAAGCCCCCCAATGATGGGGGCAGGAATCGTGACCAACCCCGTAAAGAAGCCGAGCAGCCCGCCCCACTTCCCTTGCTGCTCAAGCGGAACAAGTTCTAGAGTCATGGCACTTGTAGCGCCAGATAAGATGGAATAAAAAGCCAAAAGAGCCGCCGATAACACCAGCGCGACCGGGCTGTGAGAGAAAGCAAGAAAAAGGTTAGAAGCATACCACAGCGGTGTGAGCAAATAGATGACGCGCTTTCGCCCAATTTTATCCGCCAGTCGGCCCACGGGAATGCCGAAAACGAGTTGCACTACAACTGTAGCGCTCGCCATTACGCCCAAAAGGTATTGATCCGCTCCCTTGATCTCGTGGGCGTATAGCTGGACGAACGGTCAGAACAGGGCCATAGGAAATGAGGTAAGAGCGGAAATGGCTATCCATCTCCGAAGGTCCCCCCTTCCCTCGAAAAGGTGATGGAAATCAGCGATAAAGCCGAACCCGGCTTCCGCAGCGGCGAATTGTCCTTGTTGAGGTTCGCGCAATTGGGCAACCACGAGAAGAAAAACAAGGCCATATCCCGCGAACTGGAGATAATACAAGGGTCGAATGCCTTCGACCGTTATGCCTCCGAAAACTGTCACCAGGTAGGCGCCGGCGAGGGGCGAGATCATGCCGGCTATCGCAGCCAGGGTGCTACAAACATTCTGTGCAGTAACTCGATCTTTGCTCTGTACCGAATCAGCGCAGATCACCCTGCACGCCGTGTTACTCAGGCCTACGGCGATGGAGGCAAGGATAGCCGCCGCAACGAGGAAGCGCCAATCAGGTGCCAGCGCATAGAGCAGGCTCCCTCCTGCCGTTAAGACGACTGCCAGCAGGAAAAATCGCTTGATGCCGTGGCGATCCATCAGCCATCCCACGGGTGCAGAAATGAGGGCAGTGATCGCGCCGCCCACGCTGCTGAGAGACCCCAGTTGCACAGAATCGGCCCCCAACCCCACAGTATATATCGCGTTGTATTGACTGGTGAGGCCGGCCAGAAACTTGTTCGCGGAGAAGCGTGCCGCGCACACCCGATAATTGTGTTTCTGCCTGTAAATGAAATCTCTGATCCTCCCGACTACTCTACCGACCACGTTCACTTCATCCTCCTGGCGAGTCCTGCAAACCGGAGCATCCATTCCTCCCATTGGCGCGCGGTGCTACGTCACGCCCTCCATGGACACATAATCCCGATAGCGGCGTGTATCGGCATCGCCGCGAGCGTAGGCTTCGTGCCAGCCTGGGGGCACCGGCATCTCCTCGTACAACTGCTTGCGCCGGGCCTCGAGCAGGCGGCGGGGACGCCCCATGAAATCTGCAGCACAAATCACCCGATGGCCCGTCTCGGCCGACAGGCGGTCCAGCCAGGAGAGCCCCTCT
>QMOC01000226.1 GCA_003648085.1 Chloroflexota bacterium | reverse complement strand
GGCTGTCTGCTTGACTTGCCCTCAGCAATGGGATGAAGTATAATACAACCCGCTCCGTGGCCCAGTACAGGCAGCAAGGAGAATATAGCAGGTGGTGCCAGTCTACACTATCCTGATTGTGGGGGGGAGAAAGCCCATGGCAGGGCATCTGGTCCCGGTTCTTAACGACCAGGGGTACCATATTGTTGTGGCCCGCACACGAAAAGAAGCATGGGCCAAAGTACATGAAGCACATCCAGCGTTGATAGTGTTGGATTCCCCCTCACTCCGCTTTAACAGCCACCGCTTCTGCCAGGCTTTGCAGAAGGCCGCTCACGAAATCCCTGTATTGATGCTGCTGCCAGAAGGAGAGAAGATTGACCGTAGCGTGGGGGCGCATGCCTATCTGCATTATCCCTTTTCCGCCGAGAAACTGCTTGACCGGATAGATGGACTGCTCGAAGTGCTACGGGTAGGCGATGTGGTCTTCAAAACCAATCAGCGGTGTGTTATCCGCGGTGAGCGCGAAACCCATCTCACCCCTAAGCAGGCTCGCCTCCTCGAAACCTTTATGCGCCATCCGGGCGAGATTTTGACCCGGGCCTTCTTGATGAAGCAGGTATGGGAAACCGACTATGTGGGTGATACGCGCACTCTCGATGTCCACATCCATTGGGTGCGCAAGGCAATCGAGGAAGACTCCAGGTCGCCAGTCTACCTGCGCACGATCCGCCGACTGGGTTACTGCTTGCAGGCACCGGAAGAGGAATAGGCCGGCGGAGTTGCTCAAATCCCACTTTGTGGTACAATCACATCAGGGGTAACCCAATACACACGCCTCCTGACCGGTGAGAGCGTGCCGGATGAGCAGCCCGTCCGGTCTCTCAACGGAATGATGGAGGCGGAGGATAACAACGATAATTTAAGGAGGTTCCTCTATGGCTGTCGTTTCCATGAAAGCACTCCTAGAAACCGGAGTGCACTTCGGTCACCGCACCCGGCGCTGGAATCCGAGGATGAAGCCCTACATTTTTACCGAGCGCAACGGGGTGCACATCATAGACCTGCAGCAGACGATCACCGCGATTGATGAAGCCTATGAACTGATCCGAGACACTGTTGCGGCCGGAGGCACGGTGCTTTTCGTAGGCACGAAGCGGCAGGCTCAGGATACTATCGCTCAAGAGGCACAGCGCTGTGAGATGCCCTACGTCAACCAGCGCTGGCTGGGCGGTACATTGACCAACTGGCGCACCATCCGGCAGCGGATAGACTATTTGCTCAACCTCGAGGCTCGCCGCGACAGGGGTGACTTCGAGCGTTTAACGAAAAAAGAAGCCTTGGGGCTGCAACGTCAGATTGAGAAACTCAACAAACGGCTGGGGGGCATCAAAGAAATGCGCGACCTCCCCGATTTGCTCTTCGTCGTAGACGTGCGACGGGAGGCCACCGCAGTGAAGGAAGCCAACAAATTGGGTATTCCTATCATCGCTATTGTGGACACCAACTGTGATCCCGACCCAATTGACTATGTGATCCCGGCCAACGACGACGCCATCCGCGCCATCAAGTTGATTACCTCGAAAATGGCCGACGCTGTGCTGGAGGGAATTGCACAACGGAAAGCCTACGAGCCAGAAGTCCTTGCAGGTGAGGAATTCGAGATCGAGGATGAAAGATACCTCAGCGCCGCTACTTTGGCCCGCTTGAAGGAATTGTCATTCGAGGAAGAGGAAGAAGAGGAGCCAGTTGTGGAGGCGGTGCAGGCGGGGGAAACAGGCGAAGTGGTTGAACAACCGGGCGGGGCCGAGGTGTCAGAGGAACCCGTGGCAGATAGTGCGATAGTCGTGGAATATGAAGAAGAAACATAAATACTAGGAGAGCGAAACTTGGAAATCACCGCTGCAATGGTCAAGGAACTACGGCAGGCGACCGGCGCCGGAGTACTGGACTGCCGTAAAGCGTTGGAATCCTCTGCTGGCAACTTCGAGAGTGCAGTTGCCTATTTGCGTGAAAAGGGCTTGGCTGCCGCAGCCAAGCGGACAGGCCGCCAGGCCTCCGATGGGGTCGTGGAAGCATACGTCCACCCCGGCAGTCGGGTGGCTGTGTTGTTGGAACTGAATTGCGAGACCGACTTCGTCGCTCGCACGGATGATTTCAAGACCCTGGCTCACGATTTAGCGCTCCATATCGCCTTCGCTGCCCCGCACTACCACACCCGTGAGGAGGTGCCCACGGAGGTGATCGAGCGCGAGCGAGCCATCTACCGAGCCCAAGCCCTGGAGAAAGGCAAGCCTGAACACATTGTGGATCGCATCGTCGAGGGACGGCTGGAGAAGTTCTACCAGCAGGTCTGTCTGATGGAGCAGCCTTTCGTCAAGGACGAGGATAAGACGATACAGGATCTGATCACCGAAGCCATCGCTAAACTTGGCGAAAACATCGTCCTCCGTCGCTTCGTGCGCTACGAGGTAGGAGAGGGCCTGGAGTGACCCAATCCTAATAACACAGATTTTAAGACAGTAACGGATCAGGACGGGATGGCCATCGCGAAATACAAGCGGATCTTGCTCAAACTAGGCGGTGAGGCGCTGGCTGGTCCAGGTGGCTTTGGCATCAGCCCTCATATGGCGGAGGAAGTCGCTGCTAAAGTGCTGGCCGTGCGCAACCTGGAGGTGGAGGTAGCCATCGTTTTGGGAGCAGGTAATATCTGGCGCGGCCGGAATGGGCTTGCACATGGGATAGACCGTGCCACAGCAGATCATATGGGCATGCTGGCGACAGTGATGAACGCTCTCGCTCTGGCCGACGCCTTAGAACGCCTGGGAATCGTCACCCGCGTGCAGACCGCTATTGAGATGCGGGCCATCGCCGAGCCCTACATCCGCCGACGGGCGATCCGCCATTTGGAAAAAGGGCGAGTCGTCGTCATCGGCGGTGGTACAGGGAACCCGTACTTCACCACCGACACGGCTGCTGCGCTCAGGGCGATGGAGATTGACGCCGATCTGCTGATCAAAGCCACGAAGGTGGATGGCATCTACGCCGAGGATCCACACGAGAATCCCGACGCTGAGCGCTTTGATAATCTGACCTATATGCAAGCACTCGAAATGCAGGTGGGCGTGATGGACGCCACGGCAATCTCACTGTGTATGGAAAACGACCTGCCCATCATTGTGCTCAATCTATGGCAGCCCCATAGCCTGGAACGGGCCGTGTTAGGGGAGAGCATTGGGACATTGATTTCTCGATAGCGATGATTAAGGAACTGCTACGTGAGACAGAAGAGCGCATGCGCAAATCCATTGAGGTGCTAGAGGCCGATCTGCGCACCATCCGCACCGGGCGCGCATCCCCGGCGTTGGTGGAACGGGTGATGGTGGAATACTATGGCACACTTACGCCCCTCAAACAGTTAGCCGTCATCTCGGCACCGGAACCCCAGTTGCTCACCATCCGGCCCTACGACCCAGGGTCACTGGGCGACATCGAGCGGGCTATCCTCAAATCCGAACTGGGCCTCACCCCTAGTAATGATGGCAGGATCATTCGCCTCCCCATTCCACGCCTCACCGAAGAGCGGCGGCGGGAACTGGCAAAGTTAGTGCGCCATCGCGTTGAGGAAGGAAAAGTGGCACTGCGCAACATTCGCCGCGAGGCGCTGGACGACTTGCGCGAATTTGAGAAGGAAAAACTCATTTCCGAAGACGACTTCTACCGTGGGAAAGACGACCTTCAGGATCTCATTGATCGCTACTCCGAGCAAATGGACGAAATTAGCGAGCGTAAGCAACGTGAGATCCTGGAAGGCTAACGCAATCTCCCACAAGACCGCCTCGGACGATCTACGATAATGCCCTCCCAACCACAAAGCGAGCAGCGATATCCACCCCTTGAACGGGTGCCCCGGCATGTCGGCATCATCATGGACGGAAACGGCCGCTGGGCTCGGGCACGAGGTTTACCCCGGATGGCCGGGCATCGTGCCGGGACAGAAAACCTGCACCGTGTGCTCCGGGCAGCGGTCGAGTTTGGCATCCAAATCCTGACTATCTATGCCTTCTCAACCGAAAACTGGGGCCGTCCGGAGGATGAAGTTCAGGGCTTGCTGTCCATCCTAGGGCGGGTGATTGACCGAGAGTTACCGGATTTGCACAAGGAAGGCGTCCAACTGCGTCATATTGGCCGGCTGGAGCGTATTCCCCTTTGGTTGCGACAGAAGATTCGTGATGCCATCGAACTGACCAAGGACAATCAGCGGCTGATCCTCAACGTTGCCTTCGATTACGGGGGACGGGCCGAATTAGTGGATGCAATACGCCGCATTATCGCCGATGGCGTGCCTGCCGGACGGGTAGATGAGGCACTTGTCAGTCGTTACCTCTACACAGCAGGTCTGCCCGATCCTGACCTGATCATCCGCACCAGTGGGGAGATGCGGATCAGCAACTTCCTCATCTGGCAGGGAGCTTATGCCGAGTTCTATGTGACTCCCACCTTATGGCCCGATTTCGACAAAGATGAACTCTACAAAGCCTTGGTGGATTACAGCCGGCGTGAGCGCCGTTTTGGCTTGGTGCCTGGGCAAAGGACGCGCTAACCGCGCCCCTACGCGGAATGTCAAAATGCCACTCTCGAACGCTTCTTAATCCGTGCTGCGAACACGTCTACTCACCGCCGCCGTTCTAATTCCGATTGTCGTTTACCTCATCTACCTGGGTGCATTGCCGTTCCTAGCGCTGGTCGCTACGCTACTGACGCTGGCCGAGATCGAGTTCTGCTACCTGATGGCCCGTGACGGCTTTCGACCTCTCCTCGTCTTCGGCATCGGGCTGGTATGGCTCTTTCTGGCGGATGCTCAATTCCCGACGCTAGGGTTGCTGCGGCCTGGCTTGGCACTGATTCTGCTGGGCTCCCTCGCCTGGCAACTGTTCCACTGCCAGGGTTCCCCAGTGGCCGATTGGGCGCTAACCGTGACAAGTGGTCTGTACCTGGGGTTGTGCGGAGCCTGCCTGGTCGGACTGCGGAGCCTGCGCCCCGATGGCCTATGGTGGACGTTGACCGTTGTACCCGCCATTATGTTCGCCGACACCGGTGCCTACTTTGTCGGACGGGCATGGGGACGGCACAAATTAGCCCCCACGCTGAGCCCAGGTAAGACGTGGGAGGGATACGTGGCAGGCGTGGTCAGCGGCGGACTGATAACG
Organism: Chloroflexota bacterium; assembly: GCA_003648085.1. Taxonomy (GTDB): domain Bacteria; phylum Chloroflexota; class Anaerolineae; order B4-G1; family B4-G1; genus B30-G15. Next base: position 102 of record QMOC01000226.1, on the reverse strand, counting down.
GCGCTGCTGGCTTCGCTCTGGCGCATCGGGGCAGGTACGGAGAGCGCCATCAACAGTATGCACGGTCTAATCCTAGGACTACTAGTTGCCACCTTCGCCCCG
>QMOC01000225.1 GCA_003648085.1 Chloroflexota bacterium | reverse complement strand
TAGGGAGTGCGTTATGGTGGCAGAAAGAATGGAGCGACCCCGAGGTAGTCTGGTCAATAAAGTGCGTTGGCCCATCGTCTTCTCTATTGCCATCGCTCTACTGGTTGTGGGCTATGTCTTGATCAATATCAGTACTCGGGCCCAGAGGCAGGCGGTCTTTCACATCCAGCAGAGTACGGCCGAGGAAATCGCCCTCCCTATCTCCACCTATCTCCAGGACGCTATGAACGACCTGGCGCTTTTCGCTCAGACCGGAGATCTGATGGCCAGGGAGCGAGCCGGGCAGCAGGCGGCCCTCGAACGGTTGCAGGCTCACAAGCAGGGGGTCTACGATGAGATCACGCTTTTGGATCAGGATGGCAACGAGATAGCAAAGGTCTCCCGCTTCCACACCTTCCTTCCGGCGGAACTGGGCAGCCAGGCGGATACGGCTGCCTTCCGACGAGCCCGTATGGGTTTGGATTACATGGACAAGGAAACGGTCATCTCGCCCCATAGCGGCTTGCCTGTGGTAGGAATAGCAGTGCCGGTCTACGACCCCGTCACCGGGGACGTGACGGGCGTGCTGGCAGCCCGCGTTAGTGTCAAGCGCATGTGGGATGTGGTCGCGGAGGTCGAGATCGGTGAGCGTGGCTATGCTTACGTGATCAATACGACGGGACATCTGCTGGCCCACACAGACCTGTCGCGCCATCTGCAACTTCAGGGCAAGCCCATTGACTATGTGGCGGTGGTGGAAAAGGTCATTCAGGTGGGTATTGCGGAGCCAGGGGTAGAGGAGTATACCGGTCTGGAGGGCGAAAGGATCGTTGGAGCCTACGCCCCGATCGAGGGAACCTCCTGGGTCGCCATAGTCGAGCTGCCAACGGCGGAGGCTTACGCGAGCCTGCGGCAGATGAGGTTGTCCCTGGTGGGCCTGCTGGTGGTCGCCGTACTGGCCATCGCGGGGCTGGCCTCCTGGCTGCCGCAGCGCATCGTCCGTCCGTTGGCCCAACTGGAGGAGGGGGCGGCGCTTCTGAGCAGCGGACATCTAGATCACCGTATTGCCCTCCGCACGGGGGACGAGTTGGAGGCGCTGGGCAATGCATTCAATCAGATGGCCACCCAGTTGCAAGAACTGATCGCCGGCCTGGAGCAGCAGGTGGCCGAGCGCACGCGGGCATTGGAGCGGCGGGCGCTGCAACTCCAGGCCGCGGCCGAGGTGGCCCGCGACGCCACTGCCGTGCTCGATGTCGAGGAACTGATGCGCACCACCGTCGAACGTATCACAGAGCGGTTCGGCTTCTACCACGCCGGCGTCTTCCTGCTGGACGATGCACGGGAGTACGCTGTCTTGCGTGCCGCTTCCAGCGAAGGGGGCCAAAGGATGTTGGAGCGTGGCCACAAACTGGCGGTGGGCCGGGTGGGTATCGTGGGTTACGTCGCCGGCACCGGCGAGCCGCGCATTGCACTCGACGTCGGCGAGGACGCCGTCTTCTTTGATAACCCCGACCTGCCCGAGACGCGCTCGGAGATGGCGCTGCCACTGAAAGTGCGTGGTCAGGTCATCGGCGTCCTTGACGTGCAGTCCACCGAAGAGGCTGCTTTTACTGAGGAAGACGTGGCTACCTTGCAGACAATGGCCGATCAGTTAGCGGTGGCTATCGAGAACGCCCGCCTCTTCCGCGAGACGCAGGAGCGGCTGCGCGAGTTGAGCCGTCTCTACGGGGAGTACAGCGCCACTGCCTGGGCCGAACTGGCATCGCCGGAGCGCCCATTGGGCTACGTTTACGACCGCGTTGACGTCGTGCCGGTGGAGAAGTTGCCGGCACCGGCACTCGACTTGGCCCTGCAGCGCGGGGAACCCGTCGCCCTCATCGAGCCGGAGGAGGCAGAGGCAGCGCTGGCAATGCCGCTCAAGTTGCGCGACCAGATCATCGGTGCTCTGGGCATCCAGGAGATGGACGAGGCACGAGAGTGGTCGCCCGATGAGGTCGCCCTCGTCGAGGCGGTGAGCAGCCAGGTGGCGCTGGCGCTGGAGAACGCCCGTCTGTTCGAGGAGACACAGAAGTCTGTCCGGCAAGTGCGGGCTCTGTACGAGACGAGCCGGGCCCTCTCCTCCTCACTTGATGAAGAGACTCTGATACGTGTCATCCTGGAGGCCGTTTATAGGACATTGGGCAGCGAGTATGTTCTCATTGCCACCGTGGACGAGACGGCGGGAACTATTGGTTGCCGACATGTCCTCTGGCGCGGGGAGTTTGACGTTTTCCCTGAATGGATCCAGATGGCCCAATATCCCCTCGATCATCCGGACATCCTGGCCGACATCTACCGCACCGGGCGCACCGAGATCATCAGTGAATGGGACGAGCGCTTCAACCGCGAGATTTGGGACAAGTTCGAGCACGAGCGACTTCTGCGTGTTTTTATGCCCATCAAGATGCGTGATCGTGTTATCGGCGTCGTCGAGGTTGGCTATGACAAACGTGAAAAGGTTCGCATAACCGATGATGAAGTGCAGATGCTGTCCGCCTTCATGGATCAGGCGGCGGCGGCGCTGGAGAATGCCCGTCTGTTCGCCGAGATGCAGGCAGAGGCCCAACGCCGCGCTCTTGTCAACGAAATACTCCAGGCTGCTACCACGACGCTCGACCCTGAGGACGTGCTTCGACAGGCCGGCGCGGTCATCTCACGCCGGTTGAGGATGCCGTCCGGGCTTTTCCTGTGGGATCCCGAAACGGAGACTTTGCGGCCCGTCGCAATTCATGACTTCACCGGTGCCGACGTGACGCCGTCTGGCCCCTTTGTGATCACCGCCGAGATGAACCCTGTTATGTTCAAAGCGGTCCACACCCGGCAGCAGCAGGTCCTCCTCGATGCTCCCTCCCACGTCCGTGGCCCGATAGTTCAACTGGTTCGGCGGTTCGAAATCCAAGATGTCGCTTTTGTTCCCTTGATCACGCGAGACAGAGTTCTGGGTCTCATAGCGCTGGGCCGGCACAGGGAGCAGCCACCGTTGAACGAGGACATCCTCTCCTTCCAGCGGATCATTGCCGCTAGCCTGAGCGTGGTCGTGGAGAATGCCTACCTGTTCCAGGAGACCCAGGCCGCGCTGTCCGAGACGGAGAACCTCTATGAAGCCAGTGCTGCTCTCAATGCTGCTCAGACTTATGAAGATATCTTGAGCGTGCTCCGCGAGCATACGCTTGTGGGGCAGGCCGACCGTAACGTCAGTCTGAACTTGTTCGACCGTCCCTGGATCGGGGATGATATGCCGGAATGGTCTATTCCCATCGCCCGCTGGACGCGCCTGCCTCCTGAGGCTGTCAGTCCGCGTTACCCGTTGCGGGCCTTTCCTTCGGCTTCCCGGCTCCTGCGCCCTGATGCCCCCACCTTGATTGAGGACGTGGAGAACGACCCGCGCCTGGATGAGGACGCGCGTGCGCTGTACAGCCGGCGTTTTGGAGCACACAGCACCATTTTCGTCCCGCTGGTGGTGGGCGGACAGTGGATCGGTTACGTCAATGCCATCTATGGTCAGCCGACGGAGTTTCCCGAAACCGAGGTGCGCGGCCTGATGAGTCTTGCCGGTCAGGCGGCCATTGCTGTTCAGTCCATCCGCCAGCTGGAGCGGACTCAGGAGGCCCTGCGGGAGACCGAGGCCCTCTATCGCGCCAGCCGGGCCATCGTCGTCGCCCAGACACCCGATGACGTGCTGCGTGCCTTCACCGACCACGTGGTCGCGCCGCAGATAGGGCGCTGCGTCCTGGCTCTCATAGATCCCACCACTCCACCCGACAATCCTGTCGTGGAGATTGAGGCTGCCTGGGAGCCGGGGGTGGAACGTCCGGCTGTGCTCGGCAACCGTTGGACTGTCTCCCAGATTCCTCTCATCGCCAAGATGTCCGCCGATCTCATGGTCATCTCGGACGTGTCCACTTCGCCGGAGATGGACGAGATCTCCCGCCACGTCTTTCTGAATGTGCTGGACATCAAAGCGGTTGCCATCGTTCCCCTGCTCGCCGGCGAGCGGCATCTGGGCTGGCTGCTGGTCGAGTCACTGGAAGGGCCTTATGACTTTAGCGCACGGGAGGTGCGGCTCTACGGGGCTCTGGCCGGGCAGGCGGCGGTTGCTCTCGAAAGTATGCGGCTCTTTGAGGAGGTGCAGCGCCGCGCCCGCCGTGAGCGGCTCATCCGCGAGGTCACGGCCAAGGTCTGGGCCTCCACCGATCTCGAAGGCGTGCTCAAAACGACGGCCCAGGAGTTGAGCAAAGCACTGGGCACTTCTCATGCACTTGTCTGGTTGGGCACGCCACCTCAGGTTGACGACTGAGCGGGAGTGTGATAACATATTGAACGGATTCAGGCTTGCACCGGATGGAAAAACATTGCCCAAGGTGTGCTTGTCCGTTCAATCCGTTCCAAAAATCTGTTGATAGTATCACCATCAAAGGAGGAAAAAATGCCCGAAAAAACCATTGTTGACGCCAGCGTGCCCAACGCCGGCCGCATCTACGACTATCTGCTGGGTGGCCATCACAACTTCGAGATTGACCGCCGGGCAGGGGATCAAATCAAAGAACTTTTACCTTTCTTACCCAAAGCGATGCGCCTCTCCCGCTGGTGTCTCCAGGACGTGGCGCGCACGCTGACGGAGGAGCGCGGTTTCAGAACCATCATTGACTTCGCCTCCGGCCTGCCGACGATGGACCACATCCACACCGCCGTCGCGCCGGGCACGACCATCATCTACTCCGACCACGACCCGGTGACCGTCGAGTACGGGCGGGAGATATTGGGCGATACGCCCAACGTTTACTACTTCCAGGCCGACTGCCGCCGACCGGAGGAGTTGCTGAACCGCTCCGAGGTCGTGGAGATATTGGGCGACGATCGCCACGTGGCCTTCGTCTACTGGGGCGTGAGTATGTATATGAGCGATGAAGACATCGCCCATGTCGCGCGCGTGCTCTACGACTGGTCAGATAAGGGAAGTTGCCTGGCTTTCTTCTTGGGCGTAGGCAATCCAGAAGACCCAGCTATTGCCAAGCATATAGAGATATACCGCCAGATGGGAGAAGAACTTCACTTCCGCCCGCTGGAAGTCTTCAAGGAACTGGTCAAGCCCTGGCACGCCGACGAGTTGGGCTACCGCTCGATGGAAGAGTGGCACGGCATTGAGGCGAAGATGACCGAAGAAGACCTCAAGTCCTTTGCCGCCGGGGGTGGTGGATACGGCGTCTACCTGGTCAAGTGAGGAGGGGCAGGGGATGAATACCGAACTTACCATCACACCCAACCTCTTACGCC
>QMOC01000224.1 GCA_003648085.1 Chloroflexota bacterium | reverse complement strand
GGATTGCTCCGGCTCCAATCCCACCACCACGGTTGTGGTGGATGCGGACAAGACCTGCATTGCCAGGTTCAACCCCCAGGCTCCCGTCGGCGGGGTCACGGTGCCGGAGGGCCGCCCGGCGATGGCGTGCCCGTGGCCGGCCCTGGGCCTGGTGGCCGCCGTGGGCGCCTTCGGAGCGGCAATGCTGCTCAGGCGGCACACGGCCTGAACGGAAGCGCAGATATGAAGGTGCGACGCACTCCCAAAATGCGTCGCACCTTATCTTAATTTGGTCAGGGCGTGGTTAGGGATTGGGCATCTCCCCATAGCACCGTAACTCCGGCATGGGGAAATGCTTGCGATTGTAGGTCACCAGCACCAGACCATGATGCACGGCGGTTGCTCCGATGATAGCATCGGGTTTGTCCAGAGTAATCCCTTTGGCCCGATAGCGGCGAATGTACTCGCCGGCAAGGTCGGCGATGGGATCATCCAGGGGGTAGGAGAGAAGTGAATCGAGTAGCCGCATCGTCACCTCCCGCTCGTGCTCACGCATCCCTTCGACGATCTCGGTGCGCGTAATGGTCGCGATACCTACCTGCCCATCCATAACCAAGGCTGCCAGCAGATCAGTGGTGGGTTGATGGTGTCGCAGATGACGAATGAGCACACAGGAATCGAGAAGATAATCAGGCACAGTGCTCCTCCTGCCCCAGTGGCTCCCGCCGCCAGGTAGACCTGATCTGACGCAGCCAGCGGTCAATGTCCTCAGGTGTGGCCAATTCAGGGTGGCTTTCGTCATCCCAGGCACCGGCTGTCTCTTTGAGCACGGCCAGCAGTTTCAGTCTGCGCACGTAATCCGCAGTAGCCGTCACGATGACCTGGTTTCTCTTGCGCGGCGGCGCAACCTTGTCGAGGTCTTCGAGCAGCCAAACCGGAAAGCTCACATTGATACGCCTGGTAGCCGCTCTTGGCATAAATACCTCCTGTCATTTATTATTGGTGTTTAGATTATACACCATTTTCCAATGCAAGACAACACCAAATTCACTTGCTATCGCCCCAGCGCCGCTCGCACAGCCGCCCCCGCGTCAATGAACCCGCACCCGTAGACGTTGTTGGGCACGCCGGTCACACCACCGCAGGCGCAGACGGGGTTGTAAAGCAACGCCGCGAAGGGGCCCTCCGGCGCTTCCTCCTCAATGGTGCAGGCCTTTTCCACCGGCTTGGGCACTGCTGTCTGGCAGATCAGCCCCTCCGTTGCGGCAATGTCGCCGATGAGGGATGGGTCGGCCGACCACAGGAGCGCCACCAGCCCCGCCACGTGCGGCCCGGCCATTGAGGTGCCTCCGGCATAGCCATAGCCGCCGCCGGGCACGCTGGAGCGCACGTAGGCCCCCGGTGCGGTGACATCGGGCTTAACCAGGCTATCCACGGGGCCGCGGCTGCTGAAACCGACGATGTCCCCGTCACCGTTCGTCGCACCGACGGAGAAGACGGCGTCATAGTTGGCGGGGGGCGTGGTCGCCGTACCGCAGGCCGGACCGTCGTTGCCCACGCTGACGACCATCATAATCCCTGCTGCCCGCAGTGCCTCGACTGCCGGCTCCAGTGTGTCGGGGAGGCAGCCCTCGAAGTCGGGGCAGCCCCAGGAGTTGTTGACCACGTGGGGGGCCAGGCTCACGTCGCCGTCGCTGAAGGGGTCGCCGCCGTGGGGATATGGGGCGAGGAAGAACTCCATGCACTCGGCGTAGGCGGCGGGGTTACCAAAGCCACGCCGCATATTGCGACAGCCGATCCACTGCGCACCGGGCGCGACCCCCGTGCGATTGCCCGCGCCGTCGTCACCCAGCACGATGCCCATCGTATGCGTGCCGTGGGAGTCGTCGTCGAAGGGGACCGCAGTATCGTCCCAGGCATCGTGCCAGTTGTAGTCGTGGCTGGCGCTCTGGCCGTCCCAGCCACGGTAATGGGGCTTGAGCGCAGGGTGGGTCCAGTCATAGCCCGTATCCTGCCCGGCCACGACGATGCCCTCGCCCGTCACCCTCATCGCCCAGGCTTCGTCGGCGTGAATGGCCGCCAGGTTGGGCTGCACCTCCTCGGGCGGCCCGGTGTCCCCCCCATAGGGGAACGGAACGCGGTGCGGGTACTCCCGCACGTTGGGATTGAGGATCACCTGCGCCACCCCCGGACGGCCCTCGAAGCGACGCATCAGCCAGCGGTGGCCGTCCACGCGGATCATGTTGATGATGTAGTAGGAGCGATGGGGCACACCCAGTTCGTTCAGTTCGGCCCGCAGGGGAGCCTGCGTGCGCTCGGCGGTCTCGACCAGCGTCTCGTAAACGTACTGCAACCGCGCCTCCCGGTCAGGGATGGCACGGGCGGCGCTGAGATCGGCCTGCTCCTCCAGGATGATGAGGAAGCCATCGTTGGCAAAGCCCGGCTCGCCGGCGAAGACGTACAGCCCGCCCCAGGCACCCCACAAGAGCAGCGCCACCAGCACTCCAGTGGCGACCCGTGCTCGGCGCGATACCCGCACGCGGCCCGCAAGCAGTTTGCGCCCACCCCACAGCGCCAGACCCAGCACTGCCGTGGTCACGATGACGGCGGTGTGGCTGGCGATGTGCTGCGGCTCAGGGATACCGTTGGCAATGGCGTCGCGGGGGTCCACGAAGAGGAGCGGCGCAACACGGTAGCAGAAGGCCACCGGCAACAGAGGATAGATGCTGCTACTGCGAGCGCGCAGTTCGGTGAGAAGGAGCGCCAGCGGCAGCAATGAGACTACATCATCCAACGCACCCCAGTTGGCCGCGGGGAGCACACCACCGAGGGCAGACAGCCCGTAGAGCAGGATCGTTATCAGCGCCGCTGCCCAAGGTTGGACGAACGTTGAAGTCAGCAGGTAGAAAATCACCCCCCAGAAGATCAACACCTCGGGCAGTACCCGCGCCAGCGTCTGGAAGGCCAGGCTCAGACTGGTAAGGCTGTCGCCCAACGCGCCTGTGACGGGCCAGGGAACGGTCACCAGCGCCGCTACTGCCAGCGCAAGCAGTAAAGTGGGCAAGCCGAAGCGACCTAACCCTAGCCACGTCCGCAGACGGCGCGGGGATGCTCCCGCCAGGCATGGGGTCAGCCAGGCGGTGAGTAGCGCGTAGGGAACAAGTATACCCAGCCGTAGCGCGGCGGCCCAAGTTCCTTCCCCGTGGAGGGAGGGGCCGGTGCTTTCGGGAAACACAGCACGCACCGCCGCGTCGAGCACAAGGTAGCCAGCGATGACCACAAGCCCTGCGGCGGTAGCGGCTATCGTCTCCCGGCCAGCGCGACGGCGTGTGAGCAGTGTTGCTCCGACGAGGGGCAACAGCAACAGCACGGCAGTGATGACGATAGCGACCGCGGCAACTACGCCCGGTGATGCCGTCTTGCCCAAGACGCTGTCTGTCAGAAACACCACCCCTACCGGCACCGCGCCTAGCCACAGAAGCAGCGCGACGATCACCACCACCTGGCCGCAGCCAGTGCGTTTTACCCCTGCTCTTTCGTCCATAGATGACCTCTCGATTTGCGATTTGATTCTCGATACCCGATGCGTGTTGTGTCAGATTATAGTCAATAGGCCAGGATGGACAAACCGGGCCACAGGGTCTATAATTTCCGGAGGAGGTGTAAAATGAATCGGGCTGAGGTACGCGAGTTAGCCGCCAGATATCGCAATGAGGTGATCGCCGGTGATGTGGAAGGGGCGCTGGCGGCTCTGCACCCTCTCGTCGCCGGTCGTACCCCTTTCCCGCTGCTCGACCTGGCCGGGCGGGTCATTGCCGGCGCTGCGGCGGCGAATCCGACGGCCCTCACCGCGCTGCTGGACGGGCTGGCCGCTACGGGCGAGATGGGCGCCTGGCCCCTCATCGGCAGCGCGCTGGCCGCCGCCTATCTGCCCCACGACCTGCCCCGCGCCTTCGCCGAGGCCCGCCGCTACATCCTCCAGGCCGATGTGTGGCACGCCACCGACGTTGTCGGCGAGCGGGTACTTGGCGAAGGGCTGCGGGCCGACTTCGACGCGGCGCTTCCGCTGCTGGAGCACTGGCGGGACGAGGCCAGCCCGTGGCTGCGCCGCGCCGTCGGCGTGGCCGTGCACCTCTACGCCAAGCGGGAGCGCAACCGGCCGGATCGGGCCGCCCGCCTCCTCGACCTGCTTGAGCCGCTGTTCGAGGAACGGGATACCGCCGCCCTCAAGGGAGTGGGCTGGGGCCTCAAGACCATCGGCAGGTTCTACCCCGACCTGCTCGCGCCCTGGCTGCGGGAGCAGATGGCAGGCAAGACACCGCGCAAACTGATGGTGCGCAAGGCAGTTACATACCTGCCTGCTGAAATCAAAGAGGAGTTCTTGGGATAAATGGCATCACTAACGCCGGGCCATCCGTTTATCCGCTCTTCATCCGTTGCGCCTTGACCCCGACAAACAATTACTACCGATGAAACCAACCTACCAGGAGTACAAGACCAAACGCATCCTCAACGTCCATAAACACGTGGACGGCTGGTTCTTCGACAAGTACAGCGCCCACCCCTACGTCGGGTGCGCCTTCGGCTGCGAGTTCTGCTACTGCCGTGAGACCAAATACCTGCGCGACCGTGCCCCCGACGACTTCGACCGCGTCATCCGCGTCAAGGTCAACGCGGCAGAACTCCTGCGGCGCGAACTGGCCCGCCGGCCGGTGGACGTCATCGCCTGCGGTGACTGGCAAGTGCCCGCCGAGCGGGACTACCTTCTCTCCCGCCGGATGCTGGAGGTGGTCCACGATCTGGGCTTCCCGCTCTTCATCGTCGAGCGCTCGCCCCTCCTGACCCGCGATCTGGACCTGCTCACCGACATCAATCGGCGGGCCTGGGTCGGGGTGGTCTACAGCATCAGCACACTCGACCCGGCCGTCAAGCGGGCCTTCGAGCCCAAGAGCCCAGGTGTGAAGACGCGCCTGGCGGCGATGGCGCAACTGGCCCAGGCGGGTATCCTGGTCGGCACCGCGCTGATGCCGGTGCTGCCCTTCGTCTGCGACGACGACGCGCATCTGGAGGAGGTCATCGTCGCGACGAAGGACCACGGCGGGCGTTTCGTGCTCGCCGGCGGCCTCACCATGTCCGGCCCGCAGGCGGAGCGGGTGTGGCGCGTCGTTGACCGATACTTCCCCCAGGCCCGCCCCACCTATGAGCGGCTGTACGCCGGCGGTGTACCGGTGGGGTGGGGCGGAGGCACCGCCAGCGTGCAGCCGCGCGTAGGTGGGTCGGGCCTGGGGGAAGTCTCGGTCAACGACGCGCCGCACCCGCTCCGGCTGCGGGCCGG